>JADJYJ010000029.1 GCA_016719785.1 Candidatus Amarolinea dominans | reverse complement strand
TACTGGCGGGCAACGGTGTTCCAACGGATGAGAACGGCCTGGACGTCCACGATGGTGGCGAGGACATCATTGCTGCCCAACCCGCCGCGCTGTTGACATCAAACTGAGGTGAGTCTGGCCGTTGACCGTGGGTACCGCCTCGGCCATGGTGAATGTCGCGCGCACGTCTACGGCGTTGCACGGGCGACCGGCCCACGTGCAGGTGGGCGCAGAGGCGCGCAGGCCGACACGCTGGTGTCGTCAAGGGTAGAAACCAGGTCGCCAGTGATTGATCGGTGGTGATGTCGCAAACAGGCGCAGCGTGCTGCCCGCGGAACCGGTACGGTCGACGTCTGGGCTGCCACGCGCACTCCTTCAGGCTGGTGTTGCTGCCGCCTCGCGACGGTCTGCAGATCGTTGCCCGCCGCCGTCCGCTGATCTTGGCACCGTGAAGAAGTCATAAGTACCGTGCCGGTATTTTGCTCCTGGGTGCGCATCTGCCACAGAGGCTGAGCGTGGCGTTAGCCGGCCGGATGCTGAACGAGTTGGTAGAGCGAATCGGGCGTGGGGCCGATGTTGTTTATAGCCGCCCAGGCGCGCCGCCCACCGCGCGCCGTGCGGATAGATGGTGGCGCCATCGTCCAGAAACGCAGCCCCTCCCGCGGATGACAGTCTGTGTGTTTCGGTGCTCCAGACCCCAGGGCGGGCCGCCGGGCGGGTTGCTGCCGCCTCGAAGCCATTGTTGAGGAGCAGTTCCTGGCACAGGTTGGCGCAAACGCGGTGAACGTACGCGGCGCGCTGAATGCGCCTTCACCTGCACGCGCCACGGTGGCGAGGCCCAGGTGTCGGCCGTTGGCGTTGAGCAGGCCGTTGGGGAGTGGCGAAACTCGTCGCGCTCACCGTCGTATCCACAGCGGGGCGCCGGGTGAGGAATGGATTGTCGAAGACCTGCACCGATACGCACTGGCGCCGAAGCCAGGGCCTGCCAGGAGCGTTGCCAGCACGCCGCTGTTGCCCGCCGTTGGCCGGCGACAGCAGTGCCGGCGCCGCCAGCACAAACGCTGGACCACATTCAGGCGCAAATCGGTGTGGTAGCTGACAGCACCGCTGGCGCCGGTGATGCGGACAGGATAGTTGCCCGGCTCCAGGTTGGGCGTCACGTTGAGCGTCAGGCTGCGGTGCTGCTGCCCGGCAGCAGGATGAGGCGCCAAAAGTTGGCCGTGATCTCCGGCTGCAGGTTGCTGGCGCTCAGATTGACGGTGGGCAGGAACTCGCGAATCTGACCGATGCTGATGGTGGATTGCGCGCTGCCGCCGGCGCAGACATTCAGCGCCTGCGGCGCGGCGGCGATGGTGAATGTGGTCGAACCGGGCAGTTCATTGAAACGCAGCACGAACAGCCCGCGCTCGATGTCGGCCAGGATGATGTGACCGCTGGGCAGGAAGGGTATTGCCCCAGTTGCCGTTGAAAGCCGAAGTTGCTGCCGGGATAAGTGAGTAGCCGGTGAGCACCGGCGAGGTGGGCCGCTGATGTTCAGAATCTGCAGGCCGTTGCGGTAGTCCGATTCATACAGGAAGTGGTCGCGGATGTAGAGATTATGGTCAATCGTCTTGTTGGCCGCCACATAGGTGCCGGCCAGTTGCGGGCTGGACAGATTGCTCACATCGAAGATGCGCGTGGTCATGTTGGGCACCAGGTTGTTTTGCTCGTCCAGTTCATCGTCCTGGTAGATGTACTGGAAATTCGGCGTCAACCAGCCCTGGTGCGAATAGGCCAGGCCGGTGTAGGTGGTGTGCGACAAGAGAACCAGCGCGGCCTTGTTGGTGACATCCACAATGTCAATGCTCGCGCGCCGGTGTACAGGAACAGCGATCTGGCGATTGGCGTAGGTGGGATGGTTGGGCGGATAGGTGACGATTTGGGAATCGTGAACGTAGCGCGTGGACCAACGCCCCACTTCAACCGGATGGATCGGATCGGTGTGGACATCCAGGATGATGAGGCCGCCGTTAGCCAGGTTGGAACCGTTCAGGTAGAGATAGCCATTCTGTGCATCAATGCTGAGGGTGTGAATGGTGCCCAACCCGTTGCCGGTGTAGGTGTTGACGAGCGCAATGCTCTGCGGCAGATCGCGCAGGTCAATGATCTGCATCCCTGGCCGGACGCTTCGGTAGAGATGTAGGCAAACTGGTTGTAGGTTTTGACCTCGCGCCAGGTGCTGCTATAGCCGGGCACGATGCCGACTTCCAACGGATTGGCCGGGTCGGTGATATCCACCACAGCCGTGCCGTTGCGCACCCCAATGACCGCATACTCACGTCCATCGGGCGCCAGGTACTCCCAGATATTGGATGCACTGGTGGGGCCAGAACTGAAGGCGTTCAAGGGCATCCAGGACAACAGGTCCACGTTCAGGCACTCGAAGCCGCTGATCACGCCGCCGCCCGCCGGCAAACCACCGGCGTGCGGGCCTTCAGCCAGGTAGGCGCGGGCGCTGTCCACGATGGCCGCGCGTTCCGCGTCGGTGAGCGGGGTCGGTTTTTCGTCGGTCAGCCCGTCAGAGCCACGCTGAACCGCGGGCGTGGGCGCGCTCCAGACTGTGGGCAAGACAGACTTGGGCCGGTTGATCAGCGGCGGCCGGCTCGGATGGGCCAGGGCGCTTGGAACCAACCCGGCCCCCAGCAGACAGAACATCAAGAGTAACAGACAAAAACGGCGCAGGCGGGCACGAGATGGGACGATTGCACGAGTCATCGGTCGGTTTTCCTTTCTGAATTGAACCCTGGCACACGGTTGAGCCGTTGGCACGGCTGGGGATTGCAGAGGCCGCTATTGTAAGGGAAAGGCCCGTTTCTGTAAAGTGGAGAAGTTTCCGTTTCGTCAGCACGGAAGGATTGCCCGGTTGAGTTGTCAAGCGCGCAGGGGAATTCAGGCCGCAACGCTGTCGCGCCACGCGCTCGGTGCGGCGACGCTGTCCAGCAGGGCGCGGCGTCCGAAGGCCATTTCCACCAGCGGCAGGGCGCTGCGCTGCGCGTCCCAAACTTCTACGGCCGGGTATTCGTCGGCGATGAGCGTCAGGCGCAAGTAATCATCGCCCCAGGTCACGCTCACGTCGTCCACGGTGGCGTTGCGGCCGCGTTCCAGGTATTCGGCCAGGCGCAGAATGGCGGAGAGGCGCGTCAGCAGAATGTTATCGCCGTCCTTGAGAAGCGGCGCGAACTCCAGCGGCTCAGGCTTACCCTTGCGGTGAAAACGGGTCAGCAGGGCAATCAGCGCAGTCTCGCGCGAGGTGAAGCCCGGCAGGCCGGCGTTGACGATCAGCGTCTGCGAATGTTTGTGATGGTCCTGATAGCTGATGATGGTGCCGATGTCGCAGCAGGGACGCCGCGTCCAGCAGTTCGCGCTCGGCCATGCCATAACCGTGCAGCGGGATCAACTGCTCGAAGATGCGCCGCGCCAGGTAACGCACATGATTGGCGTGTGCTTTCTGATAGCTGTAGAGGTGCGCGCCATGTTGAGCACGCTGAAGCGCCGCACATCCGGAATCACCGGATAGGCAAAATGCTGCCAGAAGTGCTCGAAGAAGACCCCTTCACGCAGGCCGTTGGCCGAAACGGTCAGCTCGTTGACCTTGAGGCGTTCCATGATGGCGCGGATGACCAACGCGCCCGGTAGGATGATGTCCGCGCGGTCGGTGCGCAGGCCGGGGATCGCCTGGCGCTCGGTCAGGGGCAGCCTGCGCAGCAGTTCGATCGTCTGCTCCAGCGAGGCCCGGCGCAGGGTGAAGCCGTGCAGGGTATTCAGCGGGTAGGCCTGGCGAGCCGCTTCGATCTTGGCCAGGTTGCGGATGGCGCCGCCCAGGCCAATCAGCGGCCCACTCCCCTTGCCCAGCCAGGTCACGCTGTCCAACTGGCGGCCGATCTCGGCCTGCACCGCCTCGAACTCAGCCGGCTTGATGGGATCGTTCCTGATGAACCCTTCGGTCAGCGCCAGGGTGCCGAGCGTCAACGAGACGCCGGCAAAAAAGCGGCGGTCGCGCACCTCGCTGATCTGCGCGCTGCCGCCGCCGATGTCCACCACGAAGCCCTGCGTGAAGGCAACCTCATTGAGTGCGCCCAGCACCCCGTAGCTCGCCTCCTGTTCGCCGCTCAGGATGCGCAGGTCAAGCCCCACCTCGCGGCGCACCTGCTCGATGAAGGCCGGACCATTGGCCGCTTCACGCACGGCGCTGGTTGCCGTGGGCAGGATGATGTCCACCTGCGTGCTGTCGCAAAAGCGCTTGAACAGCCGCAGGGTTGCCAGGGCGCGCCCGATCGCTTCGCGACTCAGGCCCTTCTTGCTCATGCCCTGGCGCAAACGCACCACCTCGCGAATCTCGTCCTGTTGGTGATAGGAAAAACCGGGGATCGCGTTCATGACCACCAGGCGCGCGGTGTTGGAGCCGAGGTCAATAATCGCCATACGCTGCGACTGGACTATCCCCATGCTGTTCCTCGCGGTCTGCACCCGGCCAGGCGCCAGGCGGTGCTCACAGAAGGCTTGCGGCGGCCTGGGTCAGAACGTAGACGGTCACCCCGGCCACTTCGCGCAGCACGTAGAACATCTCGGCCGCGGGGCGGTAAGAGATCGGCGAGGTACGCGTGGGCGAAGCGGACGGCTCCAAACCCAGGCCACAGCTCAGTCGTGTCATGTGAAACGGGTCGCTGACGAGGACGATGCGACGCCAGCCACGCGCCTCGAGCAGTTCCGCGACGTTGCGCAGGCTTTCCCACGAACTGGCGCCGCCTTCTTCGCTCAGGATCGCGCCAGCCGGCACGCCCTGGCCCATGGCGTAGGTGCGCCCTACCCCGCCTTCGGTGAAGCGGGAATCGCGGCCGGAGCCACCGGTTGTCACCAGCACCGGCGCCACCCCCTGATTGTACAGGCTGATGGCATGATCCAGCCGCGCGGCCAGCACCGCCGACGGCCGGCCGTTGTACTGTGCCGTGCCCAGGACCACGATCGCATCAACCGGCCGGGCCTCGTCACGGCTGGCCTGCCAGGAGATGATCAGCGTCAGGCCCACCACGTAGACGGTGGTGAAGACGCCCAACAGCGCCATCAGATTGCGGACCAGCTCGAACACGCGTCGCCCAAGCAGGGGTTCAGAGGGTGGTGGCATCAGATGATGCGCAGTTCGGGGTCTGGCTGCATGGACATGACGCTGATGCGCGCCGCAATGGCTTGCGCGAGTTGGCGGAAGGCCTGACTCTGCGGTGAGTCGGGGTCAACCGCCACAATCGGCTGGCCGACATCACCGCCGCTGCGGATGGCGGCATCGAGCATGATGCGGCCCAGGAAGGGGACGCCCAACTGCCGGGCCGCCGCTTCGCCGCCGCCGCTGCCAAAGACATCGCCGGCCATATTCTCCACGATGCCCAGGATCGGCACTTCGAGCTTGCGAAAGGCCGCCAGGCCGCGCACCGCATCCGACAGGGCCACCTGTTGCGGCGTGCTGACGATGACCCCGCCAACCAACGGCACCGACTGCGCCAGGGTCAATTGGGCATCACCGGTGCCCGGCGGCAAGTCAACGATGATGTAATCCAGGTCACCCCAGTTGACATCGGTGAAGAGCTGGCGAATGGCGCTGTGCAGCATCGGCCCGCGCCAGATGAGCGCCTCGCCAGCCGGAACCAGGAAGCCCATGGACATCACTTCCACGCCATAGGCCACCGGCGGCGTCAGCTTGTTGCCACGCGGGCTGGGCATGGCATGCACGCCCATCATCATCGGCACATTGGGGCCGTAGATATCGGCATCCAGAATGCCCACCCGGGCGCCCATCTGCGCCAGCGCCACGGCCAGGTTGACCGCGACCGTGGTCTTGCCCACGCCGCCCTTGCCGCTGCCCACCGCCAGGATGTTCTTGACCGGAATATCCAGCTTGCCGGCAATACGCCGATCGGTCCTCACGTTGGCGTCGAAGTTGACCTGCACCTGCGCCACGCCCGGCAGCGCGGCCACCGCGGCCGAGGCCTCACTCTCGATCTGCGAACGCAGGGGGCAGGCCGGCGTCGTCAACACAATCGTAAATCCGACCTCCTGGCCCGCGATCCTGATGTCCTTGATCATGTTCAACGTGACCAGGTCCCGGTGCAGTTCCGGCTCTATGACCGCGCTCAACGCCCGTAAAACATCTTTCTCCGTCACTTGATGATTCTTACCAAACATGTCCTTGTCCTCAGGGCTTGTCAAGAAACAACTTCCTGTTCTTGTCCGCATTTCGGCGGAAAAAACGGGAACCCTATTCTTTCTTTGACAAGCCCTAATTTTGTGTTGAAAGTTGAACCTGCTGCGCCACCCGACGGCCGATTTCCACCGCATAATTGGTGCCCCGATCCCAGGGGTAGACCTGGCTCATGCTGGCGAAGAAGAGGCCGGGGATGGGTGTTTGCAGCGGCGGGATCATGGCAGAATAGTTGACCGGCGGCACCGGCTGCGCGTAGGTGGCCTTGTGTACCCAGGCCTCGCGCACCCAGTCGGGCCGGAAGTCCGGGTTGATGCGCGCCAGCGCGGGCAAGAAAACCGCCAGCAGTTCCTGATCGCTCAGGCTGAAGTAGCGATGCGTGGGATCGAGGTAGTCGCCCAGGTAAATGATGTGATCGCCGCCGTAATGCGTCGTTTCGATGTAGTTGGTGTGCTCGACCAGCGCCAGGAAGGGGAAACCCTCGGCTTTCGGGATGTTCAGCCAGTAGGTGTCATGCATCAGGCTGTGCTTCAGCGCCAGGGTCATCACCACCGCGCCCATGCTCTTGAGCTGGCCTAGTTGACCCAGGTACGCCGCGGGCAGGTCAGGCGCCAGGGCTGCCATCTGGCTGGGACTGACCGTGGCAATCACCGCGTCGAAGGTGTCTTCGCCGCGGTCATGGCTGACGATCAGTGTCCGGTTGGCCGCCGGCCGCACGTTGGTGACGCGGCTATCGAGGTGGACGACCGCACCCTGGGCCGTGACCCTGGCGATCAGCGCATCTACAAAGGCCTGAAAGCCACCCTGGAAGTAGCCGAGGCGCGGGCTGCGTTTGACGATGCGCGCCCAGAACCAGGCCAGGTTGACTTCCTGGTAGTGATCGCCGAATTTGCCCTCCAACATCGGCCGCCACAGCATGTTGTAACCGCGCGGCCCCATCCAGCGGTCCAGCCAGGCGTGCGAGGTCGTCTGCTCGAAGGCGCGCCAGTTCTTGCCCACATAGCGCAGGTAGGCGAAGACAAAACCCATGCGGAACTTGTTGGGCCAGTCCAGGTGCGGAAAGGCCAGCAGGCGCAAGGGTGAGTCGAAGGCGTAGGGTTTGCCCTGGTACCACATCGAGGTGATGGGGCGGCGGAAGATGAGCAGGTCCTGGCAGCCAATCTCCTGGGTCAGGCGGATGATGTCGCTGTCGGAGGTGAACAGGTGGTGGTAGAAGCGTTCCAGCGGCCATTGCCAGGTGTCGGCCTTGAAGCCAGAAGCGAGACCACCGGCCACCGGTGCGCCCTCGAAGATCGTCACCGCGCAGCCCTGGCGCGTCAAGTCATACGCGGCCGCCAGTCCGGCGATGCCGGCGCCGATGATACCCACACGTTTTGTGCCAGAGAATTCGTTCATATCGCTCCTCAGACTTTGGAAGTCTAAGATTCAGATGCCACTTGCGCCTGGTCGTTACGCGGCCAGCTTGTCCGCCTCGCCGTCATCAGCAAACGATTCGGTGAACACGCGGCGACGGCCGCTCAGGTAATCGTCAATGTCAACCTGTGCGCGCTGATACTCCTTGAGGAGCTGACTGTCGCTGCCCTTATACTGGGTGATGGTTTGCACGGCGCACAACTGGCAACCGCGCATGAACTTGTAGCTGCCCGCGTAACACTTGAGGCAGCCGTCCAGGCGAATCATCAGCAGCGAAAGGCCAGGCTATCGGGATCCATCTCGGACAGGGGCGTGACGCGATCCACCAGGACGCGCCATTCATCCCCGCGCAGGTCGCGCAGATGGGGGATCAGCTTGGGTGGAAAAATGATCTCAGCTTTTGGAGCAATCATGGTGCCTCTCCGAATCGTTCTCAGCATTATGCGTCAGAATCGCTTGAGGGGTAAAGAGTATCGAAAAAACGGGCAAAAGTCAAATGATGACATCGCCCCTTTGCCGGGCGCCTTCGGCGTGAAAATCAGGCCGGTGCATACATCAAAAAAACCTTTGGAACCAGCCTGGCTCCAAAGGTTTTTGGTGCGTGATCGGGGGGTTGTGTTTCTAGTCGCGCCGTCCGGCGATGAGCTGATCCTGCAACTTCTGCAGTTCCTCCAGGCGACCGGCGGCCGCCAGCGCGGCCTGCTCGGCCCAGGTGCTTGGATCAGCGCGCAGGCTGTTGGCGGCCAGGATTTCCTTCATGCGCTCCAGCGGCGTCGCGGCGAGCTGCTTGAAGGTGGTAATGCCGGCCGCGCGGAACGCGGCGCCGATCTTCGGCCCGATGCCCTCGATCAGTTCCAGTTCATCCGACCTGGCCGCCATGGGCGTGGGTGCAACCGGCGTAGGCGCAGGCTCGCCCGCACGACGCGCGGCCACTTCGGCCTTGCGCGCCTCGATCTCCTCCGGCGTCATGCGCGGCCGCGTCACGTTCGGTGACAGCGCCGGCGCGGCGATGCTGGACGCCTGTTCCACCGGCGCAGCGATGCCGGGCGCCGGGGTTGGCGCAGGCTCGCCTGCGCGACGCGCGGCCACTTCGGCCTTGCGCGCCTCGATCTCTTCCGGCGTCATGCTCGCCGTCACGTTCGGTGACAGCGCCGGCGCGGCGATGCTGGACGCCTGTTCCACCGGCGCAGCGATGCTGGGCGCCGGGGTTGGCGCAGGCTCGCCCGCGCGACGCGCGGCCACTTCGGCCTTGCGCGCCTCGATCTCTTCTGGCGTCATCTTGGGGCGCGCGGTTGGCGCCACTGCAGCCTCAGCGCTAGCCTCGCCCCCGCGACGCGCGGCCACCTCGGCCTTGCGCGCCTCGATCTCTTCTGGCGTCATCTTGGGGCGCGCGGTTGGCGCCATTGCGGCGCTCGGTGTCGCTTCCGCAGCCGCAACCGGGGCAGCAGCCTTGGCCGCGGCGGCCCTGGCCCTCTCTTCGGCCTGCTTGCGCTTCGCCTCTTCTTCCGCGGCGCGCACCCGTTCTTCTTCCTGGTACTGCGCCGGCCACAGGCGCGCGTAATACTCGATCGGCACCGTCAGCGTCTCTTTGTCGTAGATTAGGCGCGGGTAGCGGTCGAAGGTAGCCAGTTCGTAGTCGTGATTCATCTTGATGGCGTCGAACGGGCAGAACTCGGCGCAAAAGCCGCAGCTCATGCAGATCGAAGCATCAATGTAGAACTCGGCCGGCCGCGTGACCGGCTTTCCCTTTTCGTCCTTGTCGCGTACGATCCAGATACACTGCGGTGGGCAGACCTTGGCGCAGATGCCACAGGCCGTGCAGCGGTCTTCACTCTTGGCTGTGTCCCACAGCAGCATTGGGATGAAGCGGAAACCCTCCGGAATGACGCGCTTTTCCTCCGGGTACTGGATCGTGAACAGCCCCTCTTCATTCCAGGGCTGGTCAATGAACTGCCGGTCGCCGTTCAGGCCGGCATAGCGGCTCGGAATCTTCTTGACGTCGTCGGTAAAGGTGTCAACCAGGTGCTTGAACGTGACACCCAGGCCCTTGAGAATTCCCGATCCAAACATAGCACCCCCAGCTCAGTCCAAAAATGGCTAAATCCACGGCTCAACGCGGCCGTTGGCTAGCGGTCGGTCTCGCCCAGCACGATGTCAATACTGCCGAGGACGATGACCGAGTCAGCGACCTTATAACCCACGCACATTGGCCCCAAGGCGTTGAGGCTGATGTAGCTTGGGGCGCGGATGCGATAGCGCCAGGGGTTGCCGGTGCCATCGCTCACCACGTAAAAGCCCAGCTCACCCTTTGGCCCTTCCACGCGACCGTAGGCTGTGCCTTCTGGCACGCGGATGCTGTATTGCTTCTTGCCGGCCTGAATCTCACCGGACTTGGGCATCTGTTGCAGCACCTGTTTGAGAATAAGCACCGATTGGCGCATCTCTTCGATACGCACCTGGTAGCGCGCGTAAACATCACAGCCATCGAAGCAGGCCACCTTGAAATCGAAGCGGTCGTAGATGGAGTACGGATCGGCTTTGCGCACATCGTAGGGAACACCAGAGGCACGCAAGACCGGCCCGGCCGTGCTGAGGGCCACCGCGTCCGCCGGCGACAGATAGCCAACGCCCTTGCAGCGCGCCACCAGGATCTCATTATGGGTCAGATAGTATTCCATCTCATCAATTTTGCGATCCAGGCGCTGATTGATGATCTTGCTGCACTCATCCAGCCAGCCAGCCGGCAGGTCGCGGGCTACGCCGCCGAAGCGCATATAGTTGCACATCATGCGCGAGCCTGACACAGCCTCGAACAGGTCAAGGATCAGCTCACGTTCGCGAATGGCGTACAACGCCGGGGTGAAGAAGGCGCCCAGGTCATTGAGCAAGAAGCCGATGGCCCACATGTGGTTGATGACTCGCGTCAGCTCGACCATGAGGATGCGCAGATAATTGGCATACTCGGTCGGCTGGAACTGCGCGCCCAGCAGCTTTTCCACCGTCAGCACATAGCCAAAGTTGTTCGACATGGACGAAATGTAGTCCAGGCGATCGGTGTAGGGAATGTTCTGGATGTAGGTGTTGCGCTCGCCGATCTTCTCGTGATTGCGGTGCAGGTAGCCCATCTCCGGCTCCAGCGCGGTGATGGTTTCGCCTTCCAGGGCCACGAGCATGCGAAAGACGCCATGAGTGCTCGGATGCTGCGGCCCCATGTTGACCACAATGCGCTCGGTCTTCATGTCGGCGCCGTGACCATTTTGTCCAGCCGCGCCGCTGGTCACCGGTGCGCGGAACTGCGTGGCCGGCTGCAGCCACTCCTGCGGATCGAAGTCGCTCGCATAGGCCACATTGTGTGCCCAGGGCGTGCGTGTTTCTGCCCAGGTGTGATGGCCATCGGGATGGCGACTCTTGAACGGCTTCTTGTCGTCCTCGAAATAGGCCTCTTTCCAATCCTTGCGCATGGGGTGGCCGTCGAAGCCCTCCCACAACAAGATACGGCGCAAGTTGGGGTGGCCGGGAAAGCGGATGCCGTACAAGTCCCAGATTTCCCGCTCCTGCAGGTCAGTGCCCGGCCAAACCGAGATCACCGACGGCACAGAGGGATCGCTGGCCGGTGCGCGCACGTGCATCGTCACCGGACCGCCGCCCTGCTTGGTGGAGAAGACATGGTACACCACCTCGAAACGGTCGGCTTCGGTGCGGCCCTTGTAGCCCAGGTAGTCTACCCCGGTGACATTGGACAGGTAATCATAACCCGCTTTGTCGCGCAGGTAGGTGGAAAATTCGATCAGTTTTTCACGCGCAACGACCAAATCCCCATTGGGCAACGTTGCGGTCACCGCGCCAGGGACGGCATTGGTCAGGTCGGCGCTGTCAATCGTTCGTGCTTCAGCCATTGATCTTTCATCCTTCTCCGCACGCGCCGGTCATCGTACAGCGGGCCAGCGCGACGGCTTGAGATCGTCCGTCTACTGCCCGCCTTCTTGTGCCTTGCGCGCCGCGGCCTCGCGACGTGCCTTTTCCATGCGGTCATTGATCTGCTCATCGCCCAGCACATTTTTGCCGGCCGCAGCCCAGCCCGCCTTGCGCTCCGCCAACTTCGCCTGACGAGCCGCCAGCTCTTCGGGGCTGATGGTGCGCGCCACCGCCTTGCCCGCGACCGCAGCCGCAACCGCGGCCCGCGGCGGGGCCGCTTTGACATCAGGCGCAATGGCGGTTAGCGCCGCGACGGGCGCGGCCGGCGCCCGCCTGGCCTGCAAGATCGCTGCAATCGTTTCGGCGTCCTCAGGGCGGAAAATGTCCGGCCCCAAAACCGGCACCAGTGGCATATAAGGCTCGGTCTTACGGTACCAGGGAACCTGGGTGATGGACTGATGCTGAATCTTGTCGAACAGCTTCATGAAGCCGTGCAGCAAGGCTTCGGGCGTGGGCGGGCAGCCCGGCACATACACGTCCACCGGCAGGTATTTATCAATGCCAGAGACAACGTTGTAGCCGTCTTTGAACGGACCACCGCCGGTGGCGCACGCCCCCATCGCAATGACGTAGCGCGGTTCGGCCATCTGATTGTAGATGCGCACGATCTGCGGCACCATCTTCTTGGTCACGGTGCCCGAAACGATCATCAAGTCGCTCTGACGGGGTGAAGGGCGCATCACTTCCATACCGAAGCGGGCCAAATCATAGCGTGCGGCGGCGGTACAGATCATTTCGATGGCACAACAGGCCAGGCCAAACATCAGCGGCCACATCGAAGAGGCACGAGACCAGTTGTAGAGCTTGTCGAGGGTAGTGATGAAGACATTCTGCTGTAGGTCTTGCGGGATTTCGACTGCGGTCGGACCTGACGATGGCATCACATTGCTTCCATTCATACCGGATCCTTTCATCTTGATGCGGATTGACGCGAGTTGACGCAGGTTGACGCAGGTTGACGCGGGCCTCGGCGCAGACCGGGCGACTGTAAGTCGCTGCAACGAGTACAAAGTCCACCTGCGTGGGCCAGGTCCCCGACATCCCGACATTAAAATGCGCCTTTGCGCTGCATGAATTTGTGAAAATTGTACCAGTCCGCTATCACTTTGTCAAACAATTTGGCGTCCACGTTGTGAGCTTGACTGACCGTGTGAATGAAGGTATCATGCGCTCATCACGCGATGCCTGGGATGGGGTGGCTGGTTTGCGCACAGATTCGACTGACCCGTTGACTCACGAGAGAACCGCGTCGCCCGATCGCCTGACGCGACTCTGGCGCCTGGCCGGATCGCGTCGCACCTTCCTCTTGTTGGTCATCCCCCTCATCCTGGGTCTGGCCGTTGCCTCCGCCCTGCCCCAATTGCCCCAACAACTGACCACCGCGTCGGCGCCAAGAGTCGTCACACCAGACACGCCTGCCTACCAACGCGCTCTGCAGCAACTCGCGGCGCCCTATGGGGTGTGGGGATCGGTCTGGCTGGCGCTTGGCCTCTTCACCATCGGGCAGGCCACCTGGCTACGCCTCGTGCTGGCCGCCCTTGCCATCCACAACCTGGTACGCC
This sequence comes from Candidatus Amarolinea dominans, assembly GCA_016719785.1. NCBI lineage: Bacteria > Bacillati > Chloroflexota > Caldilineae > Caldilineales > Candidatus Amarolineaceae > Candidatus Amarolinea > Candidatus Amarolinea dominans. The sequence goes on along the minus strand of JADJYJ010000029.1, from coordinate 143,683 downwards.
TGGCCGATCAATACCTGCTCTGGATCAACCTGCGACACCCCACCGCAGATTCGCCCCTGCCCCCCAGCGGCCTCGTCATCACCGAGGTGCGTGTGCCCGCCGCGCCCGCGACCGCGGCAGATTGCTTGATGGCCGAGCTGCGCTCGCGCTTTCGCCTCGTGGTCAGCGGAGCCTCGGCCGCCGACGGCGCTGAGCCTGGCGCAAGCCAACGCATCATCATCCACGCCACGCGCGGCGCCTGGGGCGCCATCGGCAACATCCTCAGCTATCTCGGCCCCCTCCTGGTCATGCTGGCGTTGTTCGTCAGCGAACAGGGCGGCTGGCGCGAGCAGGGAATCAACCTGGCGCCCGGCCAAACCTGGCAACTGCGCGCCCGTCCCGGCATCACCCTCGAAGCCAGCGACATCGGCAGCACATCTCACCTCACCGTCACCGTCGGCGGCCAGGCGGACGCGGTCAGCCTGGGGCCGGAGGCCGCGGCCGCGCCGCGTGGGCTGCGCTTGCTTAGCACAGGCAGCGGCCCCGCGCTGCAAGTCACCGTGACCGATAGCAATGGCCGGCCGCTCTCCCTACGACCGCTGACCAGCGGCAACCAGGCTACGCAGCAAACGCTGATCTTCGATCGGGCGCAGATCGAACAGAGCCTGGCTTTGCCCTTGCGCAGCCAGGTTCTGCGCCTGGTCTACTACGCCAGCTTGCCTGAGCAAGGCTATGCCGGCCCGGTTTTCCTGGCACAGGCCCTGACGTTGGGCAGCGAGACCCCCGTCTTCAGCACCTTCCTGCAGGAGCACGCCCAGACGGCCGTCACCGACCCCACCACCCAGGACACCTTCCATTTTACGGCCACGCGCTACGTTCAGCTCGCCGCCATTTTCGACCCCGGCCTGCCGCTGGCCCTCATCGGCGGCCTGTTGACCTTCATGGGCCTGCTGCTGGCGCAAAGTCAACCGCCTGCCCGCGCCTGGGCCTGGCTCAATGGTCAGGCTGACGAAACCGCCGCGACCCTGGCCCTGCTCGGCAGCGGACCGTGGACGCGCGCCGAGTTGGCCGCCTTGCAGGACGCCCTGGCCGGCATGGTGGCTAGTGGCACGCCGTTGCACGCAGACACCGCGCCGCGCGCGGCGTCCGGGAGTGACTTCTGATGGGCGCCGTTACCTCGCTGGCCCAATGGGCCGTCTGGGCGCTGATCGCGCTCGCCGTGCTGGTTGGCAGCATCAGCCTGCTGCTCGAACTGTCAGCCGGCCGCCGCCCCTTCCTCGAAGGCTTGTCCGGCCCGGCTCGCCGCGCCTGGCGTCTCAGCAGCATCAGCCTGCTCGCCTTGACCGCCGCCCTGACGCTCAATTTCTGGCTGCACGCGCAGCGCACCGGCGGCTACTGGTCATGGGAACCGGTCATGATCTGGGCGCTCATTCTCTGGCTGCTCCTGCTCGCCTATCGCCGCAGCCGCTTCCAACTGGCGCTGACCCGCGGACAGCTCTCCGCGCTCAGCCTGATCACCCTGGCCTTCTTCCTCGTCGAAGCCGGCCTGCTCATCATCGCCCTAACCCGCTGAGTCACACCGGCCATGCCAACCACGCTGCCTGCACTTGCTCCATTCGCGCCGCCGCCTGGCCCCCTCCGGGAGGGCGGCCGCGTGCTGCGCCGGCCCGCGCCGCGCCGCCGCTGGATCGTCTGGCTGCTGGCGCTGCTCGTCAGCCTGCCCGCCTGCCTGCCGCTCCTGCAACCGGGCTTCTTTGCCTCTGACGACGGCCTTTTTCATCTCTACCGCGTGGCGGCCCTGGGTGATGCCATCGGTCAGGGCCTGCTCTACCCACGCTGGTTTGCCGAGTTCGGCTTCGGCTACGGCCAGCCCGTGCTGCACTTCTACAGCCCGCTCAGCTACTACCTGGCCGTACCCTTCCTGCCGTTCGGCGCCCTGACCGCCACCAAGATCGTCTTCGCCCTGGGATTCATCCTGCCGGCGCTGGCGATGTTCGCCTTTGCCCGCCGCTGGTGGGGCGACGCCGGCGGGCTGCTGGCCGCGGCCGTCTACACCTACTCCCCCTATCATCTGGCCGATGGCCTGCTGCGCGGCGCGCTGGCCGAACACCTGGCCTTCGTCTGGCCCCCGCTCATCTTCCTGACCCTGCTGCCCGGCGACGCCGCCGGCCGCACACCCCGCCGTGAGGCCTGGCGTTGGGCCGCTCATGCCCTGGCCTGGGCCGGACTCATCCTCACCCATCACCTGACCGCCCTACTGCTGGCGCCCATCTGGGCCGGCGCGGTGATCTGCCTGGGTGGAACATCTGCCCCCGGCCGCCGCATCCTCAGTGCCGCGACGGCTTTCAGCGCCGCCCTGGGCCTAACCGCCTTCTACTGGCTGCCGGTCATCGCGGAGGCCGGCGCGGTCAAGCTGGGCGCGGACCCCATCTCCACCGGCTACCGCCAACACCTGCTGCCCCTTCTGGTGGGACGATCCCTGACTTATGTCTACCGCCTGGCGGCCGACCAACCCTGGCAGCACGTCCTGGGCCTGCTCATGGCCCTCCTCCTGCTCCTGACCGTGGCCGCAGCCAGCGGCCGCGCCCTGCTCCGCCTGTTGCGCGCGGCCGAATGAATTCGGGGCGAAGGGGCGTTCCGCCGCAAGGTCGGCCTGCGCCGACCGATTTCGCGTCCACGCAGGTGGACGCCCGGCGGAACGCCCACCAGGCGCGATTTCAATCGCTCGATGGCGCCGCGTCGCCTGAACCTGCGCCGACCGATTTCGCGTCCACGCAGGTGGACGCCCGGCGGAACGCCCACCAGGCGCGATTTCAATCGCTCGATGGCGCCGCGTCGCCTGAACTCTCGTTTTCGCCGCGCGTCGCCCTCTTCATCTTTGCCGTCATCGCCTGCCTGCTGTCGCTGGTCATGCTGACCGCGCCCTCGCTGCCCCTGTGGCAGTTGGCCGAACCGCTGCTGGCCCGCCTGCAATACCCCTGGCGCTGGCTCAGCATGACCGCGTTCACCAGCGCGCTGGTGCTGGGCGCCCTGCCCTGGCTCAGCGGCGGCCGATTGCGCTGGCAGGCCGCGTTGGCCTTGCCGATCGTCATCCTGCTCCTGTGGACCAGCCTGGCCGATCTCCCCTACCGCGTGCTGCCGCGCAGTCCGGATGAGGTGACGCCAGAACAGATGTGGGCCGAAGATGCCGCCAACGGCCAGGTGGGCGCCACCTGGACCGGCGAGTTTCTGCCCGTGACGGTGACAGAACAGCGCTGGGCATTGGGCCGGCCGCCCGCGCAACCGCAGGCTGGCCCTGCGCCCGCGGCCATCCCGGACATCGTGTTGCTGGCACGCGGCCCCTTGACCTACCGCCTGCTGCTGGACAGCCCGCAGGCGCAGACGATCCGCCTGCACGCCTTTTACTTCCCCGGTTGGCAGGTGCGCGTGGACGGTCAACGCGTGCCGACCGGCGCCAGCGGCGAGCTGGGCTTGGTGACAGCGCAGATTCCGGCCGGGCGGCATATGGTGGAAATGGCCTTCGAAGCGACCCTGCCGCGCCAGGTGGCCGGCGTGCTGACCGCCCTGACCTGGTGGGGCGGCCTGCTCTGGCTGCTGCTGGCCGGAGGGCTGTCATTGGCGGACCGCCGCGGTCTGCTGATCGTGGCGGCCCTGACCCTGGCCCCGCTGCTGGCGCTGGTTCAATTCACGGCCGCATGGCAGCCGCAGCGCCTGTCCAGCGCGGTGAGCGATCAGGCGCTCCTCATCGGCGCAGATCTGCCCGGGCAGGCGCGGCCCGGCGAGCGCGTGGCCGTCACGCTCTACTGGTTCAACCTGCGCGACACCGATCAGAACTACCAGGTGTTCGTTCACCTGCTCGACGCGGGCGGCGCGGTGCGCGCTCAGCAGGACGGCGCGCCGGTTGGCGGCTTCACCCCGACCACCCGCTGGCACCCGAACGAACTGATCCTCGACCGCCATCTCATCACCCTGCCGGCCGACCTACCGCCCGGCGTCTACGAACTGCGCGCCGGGATGTATCAACCGCAGCCGCTGCGCAACCTGCCGGTGACGCCGCCTGTGCCCGATCAGCGCATTCCCCTGGGAAGCATCACGGTGCGTTGATGCCGACCGCCCAGCCGCGTCCACCCTGGCGCTCACCGCTCCGGCTTCTGCTCGCCGTTCACCTGGCGCTGGCGACCCTCTTCAGCTTGATCGTGCCGCTGGGTGAAGCGCCCGACGAGGCCGATCATTACGCCTACGTCGTCTTCATCGGCACACAGGGCCGGCTACCGGTGGGGCCAGCGATCACCCAGGGCAAACATCCGCCGCTCTACCACGGCCTGGGCGCGGCGCTGACCGCGTGGACCGGCCTCGATTTCGATTTTCTGCGCGCCAACCCAGACGCCCAGCATGGCCCGGATGCCATCTACCCGAACCATTTCATCCATACCCGCCTGGAAGACTTCCCCTGGCAGGGCGGCAGCCTCGCCATGCACCTCCTGCGTTTCTTCTCCGCGCTGCTCAGCACCGTCACCGTCTGGGGCGTCTTTGCCCTGGCGCGCACCCTGGCGCCCGGTCGGCCCGCATTGGCGCTGGCCGCGGCCGGCTTCGTCGGCTTCCTGCCCGGCTTCCTCTTCAGCAGCGGCGCGGTCAGCAACGACAACCTAGCGGCCACGTTGGGAACCCTCAGCCTGCTGCTGGCGCTGCGCATCGCGGCCCGCGGTTGGACGCACCGCCGCGGGCTGGCGCTCGGCGTCCTGCTCGGCCTCGGTCTCCTGGCCAAGGTCAGCCTGCTGGCGTTGTGGCCGGTGGCCGCCCTGGCCGTCGTACTGGCAGGCCCGGGTTGGCGTTCGTGGACGGCCAGGCTGGCTGCGGCCAGCCTCAGCCTGGCGCCGGCCGTTCTGCTCGCCGCGCCCTGGCTGCTGCGCAACTGGTTCCTGTATCATGATCTCCTGGGCTGGCCGCTGGTGCGCGCCACGGTGGATGTGCGCCAGGGGCCGGTTGATTTCTCCGTGCTGGTCTGGCTGGCAAGCGGCCTCTTCAAGACCTTCTGGGGCAAATTTGGCGCGGCCGGGCAGATCGAATATCCGGCTTGGGTTTACGCCCTGCTCCTGCTGCCCAGCCTGGCCGCGCTGGCGGGGCTTGCGCTGTATGGATTCCGTAAGCCTGGGCAGTTGAACGATGATTTGTCGCAGACGACGCCGTCACGCCGGAGGCGTGACCTACGGCTCGAGCGGCGCGCGCAACCTGGGCAGTTACCGGGGAACGATGATTTGTTGCAGACGACGCCGTCACGCCGGAGGCGTGACCTACGGCGACCGCCCCGCGCCGCCGCGGCCGCGGCGAGGAGTTGTTGTCGCCCGCCCCCCCCCCCCCCCGGCGCGACCCCCGGTTCGAGCCACCTGCCTCCGTACCGCCGGATTCATCCGGCGCTGTCCGTCTGGCGGCGCTGCTGGCGTTGAGCGTGGTCCTGTCGCTCGCCACGTTGGTGCAGTACACCGGCCTGGCCCTGGGCACGGACCAGGCGCGGTTGCTGTGGCCGGTGATCGGTCCGCTCGCCATCGGCTTCGTGGCCGGCCTGCACGAACTGGCGCGGCGCTTCTGGCCGACCCGCCGGCCCTCCTGGATGCTCATCCCCGCGGCCACGTTTCTGCTGGCTCTGGCCGCGGCCCTGGGCTTGATCCGGCCCGCGTTTGGCCGGCCCGCCCTGGCCGCACTGCCGCCGGACGCGACGCCGATCCTCTTCGGCGCAGAGCTGGCGCTGCTCGAGGCGCAGGTGGACGATTCCCGCCACGCGCCCGGCCAGCCGGTGACCGTCACGCTGACCTGGCGAGCGCAATTGGCGCCAACGCAGGACTGGCGCGTCACCGTGGCGCTGCGCCATCCTGACGATGGCGCGCTGCTGGCCGAACACACCCACGCGCCCACCCACGGCCGCTGGCCCACCGACCGCTGGCGCGCCGGCGACGCGTTCCAGGAGATCATCATCCTCAACCCGCCGACCGAGGGCGTGCGGCCCAGCCGCTACCTGCTGATGGTGCAGGTGCGCGCGTTCGGCGCGGGGGATGACGCCTGGCTGCCCGTAGCCGGCCGCGGCCAGGGCGGCGTGCAGGCGCAGATCGGGCCGGGCGTCCCCATCGCGCCGACCGACCTGGGCGCAGCGCTCGACCGGGCTGCAGTCGCCGGGCTGCAGACGGGCGTGGCGGCCGCGTTCGACCAGGGCATGATCCTGACCGCGGCCGGCTTGCCCGACCAGATCACGCCGGGCCAACCGCTGACCGTGACCCTGGTCTGGGTTGCCCGCGCGGCGCAGCAGCTCAACCTGACCGCGTTCGTCCATCTGCTGGCCGCAGATGGCGCCATCCTCGCGCAGGACGATCATCAGCCGACCGGCGGTCGCTACCCCACCTCCCTCTGGCGGCCGGGCGAAGGCAGCCTGGAAACCTACATCCTGCACGTACCGGCCAATGCGCCAGTCGGGCCGCTCACCCTCATCACCGGCCTGTACCACGCGCCCAGCGGGCAGCGCCTGCCCGTACTCGATCAATCCGGCCAGGCCGCGGGCAATCATGTGGAGATCACCACGCTGACGATCGCACAGTGATCCCAACATCCTCATCCCAGTAGTTCCAAATGTAGCCTGGTTTTTACCACAGAGATCACAAAGAACGCAGAGAAGTTGCCGATTTGCGTCTGATCTGCCGTTTCTTTGTGTTCACCAACCCCCGCATGTGCTCTTTGTGGTTGAATGTGTGCTACATTTGGAGCTGCTGTCCTCATCCCACCTTGTCACCTGTCCACGCCTGTGGTAACATAGCCTTATCTCGTTGTGCGAGGCAGGTATGCGTTTGTTGTCGTTCATCAGGCGCCGACCACACATGGCGGCTCTGACATTATTTTCCTTTCTCACCCTGGCCCTGACCTATCCCCTGGTCACTCATTTGACCACGCATGTGCCGGGCAGCGCCACTTGGGCGTTCGATGAATACACCTTCCTCTGGAGCGCCTGGTGGTTCAAAACGGCTGCGCTGGATCTGCACAGCAGCCCGCTGCACACCAACCTGCTCTTCTATCCGCTTGGCCTGGATCTGATTCTCTACACCTACAACTTTTTTCATGCCGTGCTGGGCCTGCCCCTGCAACTGGCGGGCAACGTGCCCCTCGCCAGCAACCTGATGCTCTGGTTCGCCACGCTGACGAGCGGCTACGGCGCGTTTCTTCTAACTCGCTGGCTGCTGCGCTCGGCGGATCAACGCCCGCCCGCGCCACTCTTCCCCGCGCTGCTGGCCGGGCTGATCTACGCGTTTGGCGCCAACCGGGCCGTTTACCAGGCCCTCGGTCATTACAACATCGCCAGCGTGCAATGGCTGCCCTTTGCCCTGCTCTATTTTCTCAAGGCTGCGCAGGCCGACGGCCGCGCCGCCTGGCGCGCGGCCGTGCTGGCCGGCCTCTTCAGCGGCTTCCTCCTGCTCACCGACATGACCTTTGCCGTCTTCCTGGCGCTGGCGCTGCTGGTGCTGCTGCCCATGCAGCCCCGGCCAAACGCCGCGCCGCCTGCCCGCCGCCCGACCTGGGGACAGCAGTTGGCCCGATTGGCCCTCGCCGGCGCGGTGGCCGCGCTGGTCAGCGGCTATCTACTGCTGCCCACCGTGCGCGAGATGCTCGGCGGCCGCTACGGCCTGGAGGGCTGGGGCGATGCGCTCAAGCTCTCCAACGACCTGGCGAGCTTCGTCACGCCGGTGGCGCTGCATCCCCTGCTGGGGCAAAATTGGCCGCAGGCGCTGCGCGCGGCTGAAACCGGCAGCGCCCGTTTCAGCGATGTCAACACCGGCTTCGTGGGCATCGTGACCCTGGCGCTGGCGCTCGTGGCCGGCCTGACCGCCCGCTGGAGCAAGTCCGGCCTGGCAGCCTGGCAGGCGCTGGCCGGCTGGATCGGCCTGGCCCTGCTCAGCGCGCTGCTCTCGCTCGGCCCCCTGCTGCAAATCAACGGCCAATGGCGCTTCAACCTGGACAACCTGCTGCCGGAGGGCGTCACCTTTCCGCTGCCGTTTGCCCTGCTGCACTACCTGCCGTTCATCAACGCCAACCGCACGCCCAACCGCTTCAGCATCCCGCTGATGCTGGCGCTGGCGGTGCTGGCCGCGGTGGGCAGTCAACATCTGCGCACGCGGCTGGCGGGTTGGCGGCCCGGCCGGCCTCTGATCGCGGGGTTGAGCGGTGTGCTGGCCGCCGCGGTGCTCTTCGAGCATCTCGCCTGGCCCCTGCCGCTGACCGACACGCGGCCGCCGGCCGTCTACAGCCAACTGGCGCAGGAGCCGGGACCGTTCGCGGTGCTCTCCCTGCCGCTGGGCTGGCGCAACGGCTTTCGTGTCTTCGGCTCCGAAGATACACGCGTGCAGTGGTACCAACATCTCCACGGTCAGCCCATCATCGGCGGTAACGCGGTGCGCAATCCGCCCTTCAAGTTCGACTATTTCGAGCGCCTGCCGCTCTTCCAGGCGTTGACCGGCCTGGAGATGTATCGAACGCCCGCGCCCGCGCTCGATCAGGCTGCCCGCGATCAGGCCGCGGCGCTGATGAGCCTGCTCAACGTGCGTTACCTGGTGGTCAACCCGCCGGTGCCAGGACGCTATCCGTATGTGGACACCTGGCAGGCGACGCGGGACTATGCCCTGCAGGTGCTGCCGGTTGATCCGCAGCCCATTTTCGAGGCCGATGGCGTGCAGGTCTACCGGGTGCAGGCGCCGCCCCCGCCGCTGCCGTTCGAGCTCGATTTTGGCGGCCAGGACACCCTGCCCTACCGCGGCGACCACTGGGATGTGGATGAAGCCGATCTGGCCGGCGCCAGCGCGGTTTGGATGACCGGCCGCCAGACTGAGCTCTTCCTGCCGGTGCAGCCGCAGCCCGGTCAGAAGCTGCGGCTGACGCTGCGGGTCACGCCTTACAGCTACCCCGGCGGCCCTGGGCAAACGTTGGCGGTGGCTTGGAACGGCCGCGCCTTGGGCCAGCGCAGCCTGACGCCAGGTTGGCAGGAGCTGACGTTCGACGTGCCCGATGTCCAGGAGACGGGGGGCAGCGGCCCCAGCATCATCAGCCTGACCAGCGGCTGGACGCAGGCCCCGCGCAACGCGCAGCCGGAGAGCGCCCTGATCGGTGCGACTGGCGTGGCTGCGCCGGTCATCATCGAGGTGCATGCCTTCAGCGAAGCCTTCATTACCCTGATCGGGCCAGAGGGCGAGCGATTCGATGCCTCGGCCGGCCGCCGCGGCATCAACCTGGCGGTGCTGGATGAAAAGACGGGCGCGCTGCTGGACAAGCGCGGCTTCGACACCGCGGCCAACGACTTCGAGGCCGAGGCGCTGACCGCCTACCTGGCGCAGGTGCCGGCCGGGCGCGTGGTGGTGGTTGCCACGAAAGAAGATGCGACGCGGCACCTGACCGCGGCGGCACGCGCGGCCCTGGGGCGTCTGGGGCTGCCGGCCGATCTGGCGGCCGGCGCCAGTTTGGCCGCGGTCGGTGTGCAAGGCGCGGGGAATGGCGTCGGCGCCATAGCCTGGGCGCCCGGCGATGCCTATCTGAAGGTGGGCGGCGACGCCCGGCCGCTGGCCTTCGCCCTGGACTGGGTGCGCGTGCAGTGAGCGTTGTGACTCGATCCGGCGACCTGGCGCTTGCAAGCACGCGCTGGAGTCGCGGCAACCCAGGCAAGGCCCATCCCCGTGGGCTGCGCTTCAGGATGAAAATGCATCCGTGAGGATGAACCATGAGCATGGAAAAACTGGACGAGGCAACAACCAAGTCGGTGGATGGGCCGCCGGCGCAGCGCTGGCTGGCCCTGGCGCTGATGGTCGGCGGCTGGGCGTTGTACGGGGCCACGATGGCGCCGGGGCTGCTGTTCGGCGATTCCGGTGAGCTGCAATTTGCCCTGCCCATCGGCGGCCTGATCCACCCGACCGGCTACCCGTTGTTTGGCGCGCTGGGCTGGCTGTGGACGCAGGCAACGCCGTGGTGGCCCGAACCGGCCACGCGGGTCAACGCCTTTTCGGTGCTGTGGGGCGGTGTCGCGCTGGGCCTCTTCTTCCTGGTGACGCAGCACCTGCTCTTGCGCGTCCTCCCCACCCAGTCAACAGGCAGCCGGTGGCTGTGCGGCGTGTTTGCCACACTGCTGTTGGCGGTCTCCCCAACCTGGTGGTCGCAGGCGGTCATTGCCGAAGTTTACACCTTCAACGCGGTGCTGATGCTGGCCGTCCTCTATCTGGTGTTGCGTTGGGCGGCCGCCCAACGCGCCGATCAGGCCACGGCGGGGCGCTGGCTCAACGCCACTGGCGTCATGTTCGGCCTCAGCCTGACGCATCATCAGACCACGGTGCTGTTGGCCCCGGCCGTCATGCTCTTCATGCTGCGCGTGCAACCCGCCATTGCCCTGCTGCTGCGTCGCCTGACGATCCTGCTGCTCTGCGCCAGCCTGCCGTTGCTGCTCTATCTGACCATTCCCTGGCGTGCGCAGTTCACCCCCTACGCCCGCGTGGAATTGAGCAACGGCCATGCGCTGCAACTGTACGAATCGGGCCTCAGCGGCTTCATGCAATGGACCACCGGCGTGCGCTTTGCCGGCGCCTTGCGCACACCAGAGGCTGCGCTGGCGCAGTTGCCCCAGGCGCTAACTTGGGCCAGAGAGCAATTTGGCGCCGCGGGCCTGGCACTGGCGGCCCTGGGCGTGCTCCATCTGCTTCTGCACCAACGCCGCGGCATGTTGACCCTGACCGGCGCGGCCCTGCTGGGCCTGCTCGCCTTCAATCTCTTCTATGGCATCGGCGACATCGCCGTCCTGTACATCCCGGTCTACCTGGTGCTCGGCATCTGGCTGGCGATCGGCCTGGCCGCGCTGGTGCAAACGGGCGCGCGGCTGGCGCGCGGCCAGATCGGGCGACTGCCATTGATCGTGCCGGCCGTCCTGCTCGTGTGGCCTCTCGCGTGGCTGGTCTGGCGCTTTCCCCTGCTTGACCTGAGCCAGCAGAACAAGGCGGCGGTGTGGTGGGAGCAGATTCTCAGCCAACCAATCCCGGCCAATGCCATCCTGGTCAGCAACGACCGTGATGAAATGACGCCGCTCTGGTACTACCAGCTCGTGCGGGGCCAGCACCAAGACCTGACCGGCCTCTTCCCACAGATCATGCCCGGTTCGGGATTTAGCGATGTGGCCCGTGTCGTGGAGAGTGCCTTGAGTCTGGGCGACGGCCGGCCGGTGGTGTTGATCAAACCGATGCCGGGCCTGGATGTGAAGTTCGACCTGACCGCCACGGGGCAGGTGGTGCGCGTGAATGGGCCGGCGGTGACGCGCACCCCGGAGCGCCCGCTTGACCTGGGCCTGGGCGACGCGTTGCGCCTGATCGGCTATGGCGCCGATCCCAACAATCAATTGCGTCCGGGAGGCGCCCTGGTCGTCACGCTCTACTGGCAGCCGCAGCAAAAACTGGATGCCGACTTCACCGGCTTCGTGCAATTACTCGCTGCGTCCGGCGACAAGGTGGCGCAGGGCAATGATCATCCGGCCGGCGGCGCCTATTACCCCACCAGCCTGTGGCGGCCGGGCGAATTGCTGCGCGATGTCTTCACCGTCACCCTGCCATCTTCGCTGCAGCCTGGCGCCTACACCATACTGGCCGGCATGTACCGCACACACGAGGTCACCGGCGCAGTGCAAGAAATGGCGCCGCCCCTGACCCTGGGCAAGATCGGCATGTTACCCGATGTCGCCCGACCGGCCACGGACCCCGAACGGCCGCTGAACGTGGAACTGGGCGATCGCATCCTTCTGCTCGGCTATTCGCTGCGCCGCTCAGATACCGCGCTGGAGGTCATCCTGCAGTGGCATGCCACCCGTTACGTTGACACAGACTACACGGTGTTCGTTCATCTGCTCGACCGCCGTGGGAATATCGTGGCGCAACACGACGGCGAACCCGCGGAGGGGCTGGCTTCCACCTCTATCTGGGTGCCTGGGCAGGCGATCCGCGACGAACACCGCTTGCTGTTGCCGTCCGACATGGCGCCCGGCACCTACACCCTGGTGTGCGGCATGTACGATCAGACCACGCGTGAGCGCCTGATCATCACGGATGGGCCGGTGTCACAACAAGGAGAGAGCCTGTTTCTGCAAGAGGTCACCTTCCTGGCACGTCGAGAGTAGGGGCACGGCCTTGCGCCTGCCCGCTAATATACTGCCTCTGTATGATTTTCCTCATGGCAGGCAGCCGCGATGATGTTAAACTTGTGAACGATCGTGCTGATGGGTGCATCATCCACATAATTCGGTACTCACGATTCCCCCGGCCAATCAAAGGGAGAGGTGTATGAAGATTGTTGTTTGCGTCAAGCAGACGCCTGACACGGCGGAATTACCCAAGGTTGATTTGACGCGTGTCAAGTCAGGCGAGTTAGGCGTGACCATGGTTGTCAACCCCTGGGATGAGTTTGCCCTGGAAGAGGGTATCCGTCTGAGCGAGCGTTTCAGCGGTGATGTCACCGCGGTGAGCATCGGCCCGGAACAGGCGGTCGCCGCGCTGCGCACTGCGCTGGCGATGGGCGTTGCCAATGCGGTGCTCTTGTCCGACGAGGCATTCAAAGATGGCGATGCCTGGGCAACAGCCCGTGTCCTGGCAGCCGCGATCAAGAAGAATGGCGCGGCCGATGTGATCATCACCGGTAAACAGGCGGTGGATGGCAATAGCAGCCTGGTGTCGGTGGGGCTGTCGCGCCTGTTGGGCGCCAACTACCTCAGCGGCGTCACCAAGGTGGTTGACATCAGCGGTGGCAAAATCACCGTGGAGCGCAGCATGGAAGAGGGAAAAGAGACGACCACAGCCACGCTGCCCGCGGTGCTCTCCGTGGCCCGCGAGATCAACGAACCACGCTATCCCAGTTTCATGGGCATCCGCAAGGCCAACAAAGCCATCATTCCGTCCTGGACCGGGGGTGACTTGGGCCTGAGCGCGGGTCAGGTGGGCAAGGCCGGGTCGGTCATGGTTTGGGTTGACATGCGCAAGCCAGCGGCACGCGCAACCGAGTGCGTCATGATCAAGGCCGACACTGTGGAGCAGCAAGCCTCCATCCTGATGGATCGGCTGCTAGCCGACAAGGTACTCTAAAGGAAGGGGGACATCACTATGTCAGTCATGATTTGGGTCGAACAGTTCGAGGGCAGACCGACCAGCACCTCGTGGGAAGTTTTGGGCAAGGCGCGCGCCTTGGCCAGCGAATTGGGCGTCACAACCGGCGCCATTGTCCTGGGCAGCGGTGTGGATGCCGCGGCCGCGGCGGCTATCAGCTATGGGGCCGACACCGTTTACGTGTGCGATGACCCCAGCCTGAAATCGTTCCGTCTCAATCCGTACACCGAGGTGATCAAGAAGGTCATTGGCGAGGTCAAGCCGACCATCGTGCTCTTCCCGGCCAGTGGGCGCGGCCGCGACCTGAGCGGTGCAGTGGCCTGCGATCTGAACACAGGCGTTGCGGCCGACGTGCTCGATCTGGCGCTGCGTGACGGGCGCCTGCTGGCGACGCGGCCGATCTACTCCGGCAACATCATGGTGGATGTGGTCAGCAAAGCCGATCCGCAGATTGCCAGCGTGCGCAATCGCGCCTTCCCGGCGCCCGAAGCCAATCCGGGTCTGGTGGGCAAGGTAGTCAAGGTGGCGCCGGTGCTGGCCGAAGGACAGGCCGGGACCAGCGTGAACAGCTTCGAGGTGGTCGGCGGTGGCGAGATCAGCCTGGGCGATGCGCGCATCATCGTTTCCGGCGGTCGCGGCGTCAAGGGCGCCGAAGGTTTTGCGCCGATCAAGGCATTGGCCGATGCCCTGGGCGCTGCCCTGGGCGCCAGCCGCGCGGCCGTGGATGCGGGCTGGATTCCGTACAAGCACCAGGTTGGGCAAACCGGCAAGACCGTGCGCCCCGATCTGTATGTGGCCTGCGGTATTTCAGGCGCCATCCAGCACCTGGCCGGCATGGGGTCGTCCAAGGTCATCGTGGCGATCAACAAGGACGCCGAAGCGCCCATCTTTGGCATTGCCAACTACGGCATCGTCGGCGACCTGTTCACGATCGTGCCGGCACTGACCGCTGAGGCGAAGAAGCGTCTGGGTTAGTCCATTCTGCAGATCGCATCAGAAGAAAAGAGCCGGGTTTCTTTGGAAACCCGGCTCTCTCTATTACATGGTGTGGCGCAAGAAAACTAGCCGCCGATCGGCGTGGGCGGAATCTTACTGGTATTCCACGTCCGTTCGATCGTGCTCTCATCGCGCAGCTTGGTCAGGAATTCTTCGAACGCCTGATCCTTCTTGGCGCCGAGGGCGCTCTCATCCAGGGCGCGGGCGGGGTCCTTCTCCGTCACCATGATGATGTGATAGCCGAACTGCGACGTCACGATGTCGCTGAACTGGCCGACCTCGAGCTTGAAGGCCGCGTCCTCGAACTCGGCCACCATGCGCCCCCTGCCGAACCAGCCCAGGTCGCCGCCATTGGCGGCCGTGCTGTCGTCGGAGACCTCTTTCGCCACCGCGTCGAAGAGTTCACCGTTCTTGAGACGCGCCAGCGCGGCCTTGATCTTCTCATCGGCTGCCTTCTTCTCGTCATCGGTTGCGGTGTCCGCCACCGAAACCAGGATATGCCGCGCCTTGATCTGCTCTTCGGTCGTGGGCGCGTCCGCGGTCACCATCTCTTGCAGTTTGGTGCGCAACAGGCGACTCTCCGTCAGGGCGCGGAACTCGGCCTCGGTCACGCCAGAGGACTGCTTGATATTGTCCAACGTCTCTTTGTAGATACGCTGGTACTCAGTTTCGGTGTACGGGGTGGCGGTCGGTGCAGGCGTCACCGTGACGCTGACCACCTGGGTCCCCGTCACGCCGGCAGAGGTTGTCACCACCTGGGTCGAGGTGATCGTAGCTGGCGTCATGATCGGAGTCGGGGTCGCGTCTGGCTCGTAACCGAAGTTCTTCTGAACTTCCTTCTGCAGGTCAGCGGGGTCCACGCTCAGGCCGCGCTTGGCGGCTTCCTGACGAATCAGTGTCTCATCAATCATGTTGTCGAGCACACTCAGCGCCAACGTCTCCGGACTGCTCAACTGCTGCTCAAGCTGTTGAATCTGGGAGCCGAAGAAGTTGTTTGTTCCGCCTGGGTCGAGCTGTTCCTGAATCTGCTGGTATTGCGCCAGTTGATTCACGAGTAACGCCCGCTCATATTTGACGCGGGCCTGATAGCGGTCGGTCGTGATTTTTACGCCATTGGCGCTGGCCACGGGCGAATTGGGGATCAGGACTAACTGCTGCAGCAGCCCGGTCGCCAGCAGAATGACCACAAGGGCGCCGGTAATGCCAACGCCAAGCAGGACGCGGCGCTGTAGCTCACGCTCGCGCCGGTTGAGGGCCGTCTGTTTTTTGGTCGGTTCTTTGACCGAACGATCTCGCTTTGCCATGCAGCCTGGCGCTCCTGGTTAGAGAATTAACCTTGTGTCCCGCCGACATACGTCAGCAAGGCAAGATAGCGTGCGCGTTTGATCGAGACCGTCAGTTCGCGCTGATGGCGGGCGCAGGTGCTGGTTTTGCGACGCGGGCGGATCTTACCGCGTTCGGTCACATAGCGGCTCAGGACATCCACCGCCTTGTAGTCAATGAATTTAACCTTGTCCACACAAAAGGCGCACACACGGCGACGCACGGCGCCAAAGCGCCGTCCGCCAGGGCCGGCGCCGGGCGGCCCGCCACGGCCGCGCGGAGGGCGGCTGCCGAACGGCCGACTGCCGCGCTCATCGCCCGGCTCATCCAAATCATCATCTACGATGTCAAAATTCGTAGCCACAGTCTTACTCCTGCTCTAACTTGGTGCCTCTCCGAATAACCTGACATTTGCCTCGATAAGGCGCCCGAAAGTAGTTATTCGGATAGACTATTAGTAATTGCTCTCTTCTTCATCGCTGCTGGCATAATCAACTTCGCTGCTGCCGGGGCGGCCATCGAGCATGATCATCTCATTGGCAACCAACTCGGTGCGGAAGTGCTTTTGCCCGGTTTGGTCTTCCCAACTCCGGGTCTGCAAATGCCCTTCCACGTAGACGCGCCGGCCTTTGCGCAAGTATTGATTACAGATTTCTGCCAGGTTTCCCCAGGCCACCACGTTGAACCATTCGGTGGCCTCACGGCGTTCCCCCTCGGCCGTCACCCAGGTGCGCGTTACAGTCACGCTGAATGACGTCACGGGTTTGCCGCTGGGTGTGTAACGCATGTCAGGATCATGGCCAATCTGGCCGATAATCATGACTTTGTTCAAACCTCGTGGCATGTGTCTGGCTCCTCATCATCATTCCCCGTCAATGCCAAACGGAGAAGTACGCTGCCCCGGAGAGGGCTGACGTTCTCAAGGCCGATATGCCTACACCGGCTTGGTGGTGAGCAAGTGGCGCAGCACGTTTTCGTTGAGACGCAGCGATCGTTCAAGCGCTGCTGTGGCCGATGGTAGCAACCGTATTCGCATCAGGATGTAGTTTCCTTCGCGCTGCTTGCGAATGAGATATGCAAGCGTACGGCGGCCCCACAGTTGGGTTTCGATGACTTCGCCACCCGTTGTGCGAATGAATTCGGCAATCCGCTCAGTGAGCGTATTGACACCCTCTTCGTCTAACTCCGTGCGGACAATCATCATCAGTTCGTACTCGTTCATAGAGGCCCGCGTGCCTCCTTTCTATGGGTTTGCCCCCGGTCAGGCCGCGGGCAGAAAGAACGAGGGCTTGTGGCCCTCGTGCGAACGAAACTAGTTTAGCATAAGGCCCCTGATTTGGCAAAGACGCTCAACGCGATGGTGTCAGCGGGCCGCCGGGGCAGGATAGGCCCCGCGCGTTGGCCGGCCAATTTTGCGGAACAGGGGTAATGTGGTATAGTTTGCCCTGTTCGGGGCGTAGCGCAGTTCGGCTAGCGCGCACGGTTCGGGTCCGTGAGGTCGGAGGTTCAAATCCTCTCGCCCCGACACGACGATGGCAACAAGGCTCACCAGCTTGCTGGTGAGCCTTGTGCATAGAAAACCAGCCACTTGATCAATGGGATGGCATGTGCTCTGCCCACACGTGATTCTCTCCGCTGGACGCCCGCGGCGCGATGGGCTATACTCCATGCACGGAGGGTGAAGACCTCGTCATGCTCGATACGCTGAAAAATCTTCTCATCGGTTCCCCGGTTCCCACCAAACAACTCGGCGAGACACGCTTGAACAAAGTGCGCGCCCTGGCATCCTTCTCACCCGGCGCGCTCTCGTCTCTCGCCTACGCGAACCAGGAAATCTACCTGGCCCTGGTGGTCGCGGGCAGTGTCGGCCTCAGCCAGGCCTGGCCCATCAGCCTGGCGATCACCGCTCTCCTGCTGATCGTGGCCCTTTCCTATTATCAGACCATCCACGGCTACCCGTCGGGCGGCGGCTCCTACGTGGTGGCGCGGGAAAACCTGGGTACCTTGCCCGGCCTGCTGGCGGCCTCCGCGCTGCTCGTTGACTACATCCTGACGGCCGCCGTCAGCCTGACCGCCGGCCTGGAAGCGATCGCCTCGGCCGCGCCCGCTCTGTGGCCGTATCGGGTGCCCGCGGCCCTGCTCATCCTGGCCGTCATCACCCTGGTCAACCTGCGCGGCGTGCGTGAGACCGGCAGCCTGATGACGATCCCGGTCTACCTGTTCCTGCTGTGCTACTTCCCCATGTTGGCCTTTGGCGCCTGGCGTGTGATCAGCGAAGGGCCTGTCTCACTGGCCGCCACCGCCCCGCCGGCCCTGCAACCGCTGACCTTGCTCCTGCTGCTGCGCGCGTTCGCCACCGGCTGCACCGCGATGACCGGCATCGAGGCGGTCAGCAATGGGGTGCCGGTCTTTCGCGCCCCGGCCGCCCAGAACGCCGGCCGCACCCTTCTGGTCATGGCCGCGCTGATGAGTGTGCTGTTCGCGGCCAGCATTTGGATCACGCAATCGTTGGCCGTCATCAGCGGTCCGCAGGAAACCATCCTCTCGGCCCTGGCGCGGTCCATCCTCGGCACAGGGCCGGCCTACTGGGTCATCCAGGTCACCACATTGTTGATCCTGGCCGTGGCGGCCAACACCAGCTTCGCCGGCTTCCCGCAATTGGCCGCGCTGCTGGCGCGCGACGGTTTCTTGCCCCGCCAGTTAGCCGGCCTGGGCGACCGCCTGGTCTTTGCCAATGGCATTCTATGGCTGACGCTGATCACCGGCGCGTTGATCGTCGTCTCCCGCGGCCACAGCCATGCGCTGATCCCCCTCTTTGCGGTGGGCGCCTTCCTGGCCTACACCCTTTCGCAGATCGGCATGGTGCGGCACTGGGCGCGGACGCACGGGCGCGGCTGGCAGCTCAAGGCCGCGATCAACGGCTTGGGCGCGGTGACCACGGCCGTCACGCTGTTGGTGGTGCTCCTGGAAAAATTCCGCGACGGCGCCTGGCTGACCGTGATCGTCATTCCAGCCTTCACCCTCGGATTCGGGCAAATTCGCCACCACTATCGCGCGGTTGCCAGCCAGCTTTCGCTGCGTGGCCTGCCGCCATCGCTCAAGCCTTTTCCCGCACCGCGCGTGGTCATTCCCATCTCCGGCATCCATCGCGGCATCGTGGACGCGTTGGGCTTTGCGCGCACTATCGCGCAGGACATCACCGCGGTCTACGTGGAGCTGGAGCCAGGCATGGGCGCGCATATCCAGCAAGAATGGGAAGCGTGGTGGCCGGATGTGCCGCTGGTCGTGGTGCCATCCCCCTACCGCTCGCTCGTGGGGCCGCTGTTGGACTACCTGGACGCGACCGATAGCGAGCACCATGACGGGCAACTCGCCGTCGTCATCCTGCCCGAATTCGTCCCGGCGAAACGCTGGCATGGCATTCTGCACAACCAGACCGCCCGCCTGCTCAAGGTCGCGCTCCTCTACCGCCGGCGTCGGCAAGGCTTCCAGCGCGTCATCATTGACGTGCCCTATCATCTGCGGCGCTGACCGTCCTATCTCTACGGCAGGCCGGCCGCATGAAAGCCGTCTTTGTGGACACCTGGGCAATGCAGACGCAAAATCAGCAGGCCGTCCTCCTGATCGGCCACATAGATCAGCCTGCCTACGACGCTGACGCCAAAGGCAAACCCTGGTGTAACGTACCCGCCACGCAGCGTGGGGTTGGCCGGATCAGTCACGTCAATGATCTGCAGGCTGCTCCCATCGGCTACATAGGCCACGTTTCCCACCACGCTGACCTCATTGGCATACTCCGGCGTATCGTAAGCGCCGCGCAGGGTGGGGTTGGCCGGGTCGCGGATGTCAATGATCTGCAGGCCGCTGATGTGATCGGCCACATAGGCTAAACCACCCACCACGCTGACGCCCCAGGCCTCGTCCGGCGTATCGTACGCGCCGCGCCAGATAGGGTTGATCGGGTTGCTGACGTCAATGATCTGCAAGCCGTCGCCCCAATCGGTCACATAGGCTAAACCGCCTACCACACTGACGCCCGTAGCCCCCCACGTATCGTACGCACCGCGCCAGGTAGGGTTGGCCGGGTTGCTGATGTCAATGATCTGCAAGCCACTATCCCAATCAGCCACATAGGCCAGGTTGCCCACCACACTAACGGCTCGAGCAAACCCCGGTGTATCGTATGCGCCACGCAGAGTAGGGTTGGCCGGATTGCTGACGTCAATGATCCGCAGGCCACTCCGCCCAGCGGCCACATAGGCCAAACCACCCACCACGCTGACGTCATAAGCCGGCCCTGGCGCATCGTATGCACCGCGAAAAACTGGGTGGGCGGGTTTGCTAACATCAATGATCTGCAGACCGCTAATGTGCCCACCGGCCACATAAGCCAGGCTGCCCACCACGCTGACGCTAAAGGCCTGCCCTGAGGTAGCGTACGCGCCGCGCCAGGCGGGATTGGCCGGGTCGCTCACGTCAATGATCTGCAGGCCGCCCTGCTCATCGGCCACATAGGCCAGATCCCCTACCACGCTGACGTCATAAGCCTGCCCTGGCGTATCGTATGCGCTATACCAGGTGGGGTTGGCGGGGTCAGTCACATCAATGATCTGCAGTCCGCGGCTACCGTCGGCCACATAGGCCAGGTTGCCCACCACACTGACGCTGTGGGCCTGCCCTGGCGTATCGTATGCGCTACGCCAGATGGGGTTGGCCGGGTCACTCACATCAATGATCTGCAGACCACTATCGTACCCATCGGCCACATAGGCCAGGCCGCCCACCACGCTGACGTCATAAGCCGGCCCTGGCGTATCGTACGCGCCGCGCCAGGTGGGGTTGGCCGGGTCACTCACATCAATGATCTGCAGACCACTACTATACCCATCGGCCACGTAGGCCAGGCTGCCCATCACGCTGACGCCGTAGGCATATCCGGGCGTGTCATAACTGCCGCGGAGCACGGGGTTGGCCGGGTTGCTGACGTCAATGATCTGCAGGCCGCTCCCCCATCGGCCACATAGGCCAGGCTGCCCACCACGCTGATGCCACAGGCAGGCCCTGGCGTATCGTACGCGCCGCGCAGGGTGGGGTTGGCCGGATCGCTGACGTCAATGATGTGTAAACCACCGTACCCTTTCGTTACATACGCAAAATCGCCCACAACACTGACGCTTTTCACAAAGGTAGGCAAGACAGGGCTTTGTCCCACCAGCACAGGATGGGAGGGGTTGCTGACATTTAGAATCAGCAAGCGCGGTCCAACGCCGACGTAGGCGTAGCCCCCTTGCGCCTCCACCGCCCGAATGAAACCGCCGATTTGCCCAACCAGTTCGATCAACGGGGTAGGAGTTGACGTTGGCGTCGGCGTCGGCGTGGGCTGGTGAGGCACGTGGGGGAAGAACGCTCTCGAGACTGCAGGCGTGCTGATCTCGGCGCGGCCGTTGTGGCTGCCGGCCGCGGGCATCGGGGCCAGTGCTGTGATCGCCATGAACGTTACCGCCATCACAGCGATGGTCACCAGGAGAACCAGGCGTTCAGCGCCGCCGCGGAACAAAACGTGTGCCGGTTTCGATGCGACCATCTCAACCCATTGGGAATCCATCCTATCCAGGTCTTTCATGCGGCTCCTCCATAAAAGCGAGAGTTGATATGGTGAGAAAGCCACGAATTGCGCCAACCAGGGCTCTCTGGCGGTGTGATTCGAGGCATCGTTTCTTGTTGTCAGTCTCGATGGTTTCGTTTGGTGGAATGACCATACCACAAAACAAGAAGGCGTCAAGTCGCCGCTATGACATCAAGAATGCCTTTTGGGTAGATTGACCTGGGCCTGTGTTCCAGGTATAATCTCCGGGTAAGGGTCGGGTAAAGGCCACATCGGAGTCCGCAGCAATGAAGTTCAAGATCGTCAGTGAGATCAGGGACTCAAACTGCAAGGCGCCCGAAACACCCCCCCCGGCGCCAGGGGCGGCCCCCGGAGGCCCCCCCCCGGACAAAAGGGGCCGCGGCCCCCCCCCGCCCGGCGAAAGCGCATGAAGGACAAGTATCGGCTGGAGAGGCTCGCATGAAATACGTTCGCTGTGTCAAGAACGAAACGTTCATCTACGACCAGGATGGAAAACCGTTCGATGATGTCCTGGACGATTTGCAGGTAGGGCAGGTCTACAGGTTGGCGCCGCCGGTCGAGAACGACGGGGCGATGTTGCGCGTCGTTGACGAATCCGGTGAGGATTACCTGTACCCGACAGACTACTTCGAACGGTTCGAGCAAGGCGATAACGGCGACCACCCCAATGCCATCACGATCTACGTCAGCGACTTCATGAAAGGCATTCTGCACGCAGAGGCTG
The DNA here is from genome assembly GCA_016719785.1 of Candidatus Amarolinea dominans. NCBI lineage: Bacteria > Bacillati > Chloroflexota > Caldilineae > Caldilineales > Candidatus Amarolineaceae > Candidatus Amarolinea > Candidatus Amarolinea dominans. The sequence goes on along the minus strand of JADJYJ010000029.1, from coordinate 121,887 downwards.
TGGCAGCCCGCAAGTCGTTCAGCGCGCTGCTGCGCGAGTGGGTGGACGAACGGCTAGATCTGCCGGCCGGCGCGGCAAAATAGAGCTGTGCCAGGCGCTTCGGCAGCGCCTGACGCGTGGCAACGTCAAATGAACAAGAAGCTGCTGACCGAACAGGAAATCCGCACCCGCTTCATCACTCCCGCGATCCAGGACGCAGGCTGGAAGCCGGGTCAAATCCGCGAGGAAGTGATCTTCGACGCGGGTCGGGTCATCGTGCGCGGCGCGCTGTCCATGCGCAGCGCTGAGCGCAAACGGGTGGACTACCTCCTCTCACACAAACCCGGCATTCCACTGGCGATCGTCGAAGCCAAAGATAACAACCACAGCCTGAGCGCAGGTATGGATCAGGCGCTGCAATACGCGGCGCTGCTGGACGCGCCGTTCGTCTACACCTCCAACGGCGACGGCTTCATGGAGCACGACCGCACCCTGACAGATGGGCCGCTGGAACGCGAGCTGCGGCTGGATGAGTTCCCCTCGCCGGAGGCGCTGTGGCTGCGCACCATGCGGCAGACCGGCATGGCCGACGAGGTGGCGAAGGTGGCGGCGGAAGATTACTACTACGACCGCTACGGCCGCGCGCCGCGCTACTACCAGGAGGTGGCGATCAACCGCACGGTGCGCGCCATTGCCCAGGGGCAGAAGCGCGTCCTGCTGGTGATGGCGACCGGCACCGGCAAGACCTACACCGCGTTTCAGATCATCTGGCGGCTGTGGCGGGCCAAAAAGGTGCGCCGCGTGCTCTTCCTGGCCGACCGCAACATCCTGGTTGACCAGACCATGACCAACGACTTCCGCTTCTTCGGCGACAAGATGACCAAGGTCGTCAAGCGCCAGGTGGACAAGTCCTACGAAATCTACCTGGCGCTCTACCAGGGCATCTCCGGGACGGAGGAATGGCAGGACATCTACCGCCAGTTCTCCCCCGACTTCTTCGACCTGATCATCGTGGACGAGTGCCATCGCGGCAGCGCGGACGCGGACTCGGCCTGGCGCGAGGTGCTGGAATACTTCGCCTCGGCCACGCAGATCGGCCTGACCGCCACGCCCAAGGAAACGAAGGACGTCTCCAACATGGACTACTTCGGTGAGCCGATCTACACCTACTCGCTGCGCCAGGGGATCGCCGACGGGTTCCTGGCCCCCTACAAGGTGATCCGCATTGACCTGGACCGCGACGTGGACGGCTGGCGGCCGCGGCAGGGTCAGCTCGACCGCTACGGCGCGCCGATTCCTGATGAATGGTACACCTCCCGCGACTTCGACCGCACCCTGGTGATTGACGAGCGCACGCAGCTCGTCGCCTGGCGCGTCACGGAATATCTGCGCGCCACGGGCCGCATGCAGAAGACGATCATCTTTTGTGAGGACATCGAGCACGCGGAGCGCATGCGCCACGCCATCGCCAACATGAACGGCGACCTGGTGAATGCCAACCGCCGTTATGTCATGCGCATCACCGGCGACAACCCGGTGGGCAAGGCCGAACTGGACAACTTCATCAGCCCGGAGGAGCCTTACCCGGTCATCGCCACCACCTCGCGGCTGATGACCACCGGTGTGGACGCGCAGACCTGCAAGCTGATCGTGCTCGATCGGACCATCAATTCGATGACCGAGTTCAAGCAGATCATCGGCCGCGGCACGCGCATCCGCGAGGACTTTGGCAAGACCTACTTCACCATCATGGACTTCCGCAACGTGACCCGGCTCTTCGCCGACCCCGCGTTCGACGGCGACCCGGTGCAGGTCTACGAGCCGGGGCCGGACGATCCGGCCGTGCCGCCGGAGACGGCAGACGCTGTCGAATTCCCGGCCGCCGATTACCAGGTTGGGCAGGGCCAGGAGACCAGCGCGCGCATCGTGGAACGGCCGCAGCGCCGCGCCAAATACTACGTAAACGGCGTCGAGGTGCGCATCCTGGCCGAACGGGTGCAGTACCTGGACCGCAACGGCGAGCTGCGCACCGCGTCCTTCCGCGAGTTCAGCCGGGAGAATTTGCGCCGCCAGTACGCATCGCTGGACGATTTCCTGACCCGCTGGAACGCAGCGGCGCGCAAGGACGCGCTGCTGGCCGAGCTGCTGGAGCAGGGCTTCCTGCTGGACAAGCTGCGGGAGGCCGCCAATGCTGATCTCGACCCGTTCGACCTGATCTGTCACGTGGCTTTCGACCGGCCGCCGCTGACGCGGGGCGAACGCGCGCGCAGCGCGCGCCGCAGCGCCCTGTTCGACGAATACGGCGGCATGGCGCGGCGGACGTTGGAAGCGCTGCTGGACAAGTACGCGGACCAGGGCATCGCGTCCGTGGAAGAAGCGCGCGACGAGAACAAGGCGGCCGGGGTGCTGCAATTGCCGCCGCTCAACCAGATCGGCCAACCGGTGCAAATCCTGAAGGCGTTCGGCGGCAAGAAACGCTACTTCGAGGCGCTGGCCGCGTTGGCGCGGGAGATTTATCGCGCCGCCTGAAAGCGAGAGACGATCATGCCTTTTTCCGAACTGGAAATACCCTTCAATTATGCTGCGCTTCTGGCAGGCTTGCAGGAACGCATCCGCGGCGCGCAGGTGCGGGCTGTGCTTTCCGTCAACCGCGAGCTGGTACTGCTCTACTGGCAGATCGGCCGTGAGATCTTGGCCCAGCAGGGCGCGCAGGGATGGGGCGCGAAGGTGATTGACCGGCTGGCGCAGGATTTGCGCCGGGCCTTCCCGGAGATGAAGGGGTTTTCCGCGCGCAACTTGAAGTACATGCGGGCGTTCGCTGAGGCGTGGCCGGACGAGCAATTTGTGCAACAGGTTGTTGCACAATTGCCCTGGGGACACAACGTCCGGCTCCTTGATCGCATTGCCGATCAAGCAGAACGTATCTGGTACGCCCATAAAGCCATCGAGAACGGCTGGAGCCGCAACATCCTGGTGCATCAGATTGACACGCGGCTGCACGAGCGGCTGGGCGCGGCCCAAAGCAACTTCGCACGCACCTTGCCCGCGCCTCAATCAGAGCTGGCCCAGCAGTTATTGAAGGACCCTTACACCTTCGACTTCCTCAGCCTGGGTGCGGAGGCCCACGAGCGGGATCTGGAACGGGCGTTGATCGAGCACCTGCGCGCCTTCCTGCTCGAGCTTGGCATCGGCTTTGCGTTCGTCGGCAGCCAGTACCACCTGGAGATCGGCGACCAGGACTTCTACCTCGACCTGCTCTTCTATCATTTCCGCCTGCACTGCTTTGTGGTCATTGACTTGAAGAGCGGCGCGTTCCAGCCGGAAGACGCGGGCAAGATGAACTTCTACCTGTCGGGGGTGGATGACCGCCTGCGGGGGGAGCACGACCAGCCCGCCATCGGCCTCATCCTGTGCCGCGAGAAGAACCGGGTGATCGTGGAGTACGCGCTGCGCGATCTGAGCAAGCCCATTGGCGTGTCGGCCTATGAGCTGACGCGGGCGCTGCCGGAGGGCCTGCGCGGCAGTATGCCAACGATTGAGGAGCTAGAGGCCGCGCTATCCCCCGACCAGGAGCCTGCGTAATCCCATGTCCATCTCCACCCTGATCAAATCTATCCAGGACATCATGCGCCAGGACGCGGGCGTGGACGGCGACGCGCAGCGCATCTCGCAGCTCGTCTGGATGCTGTTTCTGAAGATCTTCGACGACAAGGAGCAGGAGTACGAGATCGGGCCGCATTACGTCTCGCCGATTCCTGCACGGCTGCGCTGGCGCAACTGGGCCGCGGACGACGAGGGGATGACCGGCGATGAGCTGCTGGCCTTCATCAACAATGAGCTGTTCCCCGGCCTGAAGGAGCTGGCGCTGGCGCCGGGCGATGATCCGCGCGGCTTCGTGGTGCGCGATGTCTTCGCGGACGCGTACAACTACATGAAGTCGGGCACGCTGCTGCGCCAGGTGATCAACAAGATCGCGGGCATTGACTTCAACGCGCTGGAGGATCGGCACCTTTTCGGCGACCTCTACGAGAAGATCCTGCGCGACCTGCAAAGCGCGGGCAACGCGGGCGAATACTACACGCCGCGGGCGGTGACGCAGTTCATGGTGGATATGACCGACCCGCAGCTCGGCCAGGTGGTGCTCGACCCGGCGTGCGGCACCGGCGGCTTCCTGGTCTGCGCGCTGGAACACCTGAAGCGCCAGGCGCGGACGCCGGCCGACCTGGCGAAGCTCGGCCTGGCCATCCGCGGGGTGGAGAAGAAGCCGCTGCCGCACCTGCTCTGCATCACCAACCTGATCCTGCACGACATCGAGACGCCGCAGATTGACCGCGATAACGCGCTGGCGCGGCGGCCCTATCGCAGCTACGGCGACGCCGACCGCGTGGACATCATTCTGACCAACCCACCCTTCGGCGGCATGGAGGAGCCGGGCGTGGAGAGCAACTTCCCCGCGCAGTTCCAGACCAAGGAGACCGCCGACCTGTTCCTGGCGCTGATCGTACACCTGCTGCGCGACGGCGGCCAGGGCGCGATCGTGCTGCCCGACGGCTCGCTGTTCGGCGAAGGGGTGAAGACGCGGCTGAAGGAGCACCTGCTGGAGCGCTGCAACCTGCACACCGTGGTGCGGCTGCCCAACGGCGTCTTTGCGCCCTACACCGACATCAACACCAACCTGCTTTTCTTCACCAAAGGGGAGCCGACGCGCGAGGTGTGGTACTTCGAGCACCCACTGCCCACGGGATACAAAAAGTACACCAAGACCCGGCCGATTCGCATCGAGGAGTTCGACGGGGAGAAGGCGTGGTGGCACGACCGACAGGAGAACGTGTACGCCTGGCGCGTGAGCATCGCCGAGATCAAGGCGCGCAATTACAACCTGGACATCAAGAACCCCAACAGCGTGGACGCGGCCCACGGCGACCCGGTCCGGCTGCTGGCCGATTATCGCCGCCTGGAGGCCGAGATCGCCGCGGCCCGCGCCGCGTTGAAGGCCGAGCTGCTGACCGCGTTGGAACGGCCCCCCCATGTCCCTTGACCTGCTCTTTCCCCACTTCGAGACCCTGGTCCGCACGCCGGAGGACGTGGCGCGGCTCAACCAGGCCATCCTGGCGCTGGCCGTGCAGGGTAAGCTCGTGCCGCAGGACCCGGCGGACGAGCTGGCGAGCGAGCTACTGAAGCGGATTCGGGCGGAGAAGCAGCGGTTGGTGAAGGAAGGGAAGCTTGAGGAGTCGAAGGTATCGCGACGGATTGAACCGGCGGCCATGCCATACGAATTGCCGGAGTCGTGGGAGTGGGTGCGCTTGGGAAATCTAGCGGAGTCCATGTCCAACGGGATTTACAAGCCGGCAAATTTCTACGATGATGACGGTGTCGCATGCCTTCGGATGTACAACATTCAGGATGGCCGGATTTCCTTTCATGATCTGAAAAGAATGGACCTGACCGGTTCGGAAATCGCCACGTATGGGCTTCGAGAGGGCGATCTTCTGGTAAATCGCGTTAACAGTCGGGAGTTAGTGGGAAAAGCCGCCGTGATTCCTGTTATTAGAGAACTGCTGGTGTATGAGAGCAAGAACATCCGAGTACGTTTCTTAGGAGAGCTGACCGAAGCACATTTCATCAACGTAGTGTTCCGAACCTCTGTGGTTAAGACCGAGTTTGAACAGAGTGCAAAACAGACGACAGGTCAGGCAAGTATCAACCAAGCCCAGCTCAACGACCTAATGGTCCCTCTCCCTCCTCTCGCCGAGCAACGCCGCATCGTCGCCAAAGTCGAGTCCCTCTTCGCGCAGACCCGCGCCCTGGAGGTCAAGCTGCGCCAGGCCCGGGACGACCTCGTGACCGTCAACCGCGCCGCGCTGCACCGGCTGAGCGCCGCGACGGACAGCGACGCGTTCGCGGCCGCGTGGGCCACCGTGCGCGATGCCTTTGACTTGCTCTACGCCGACCCGCGCAATGTGGCCGAGCTGCGCCAGGCCATCCTCCAACTGGCGGTGCAGGGCAAGTTGGTGCCGCAGGACTCGGCCGATGAGCCGGCGAGCGAGCTGCTCAAGCGGATTCGGGCGGAGAGGCGGCGGTTGGTGAAGGAAGGGAAGGTTAGGGAGGAGAAGGCGGTGCCATCAGCGAGAGCTGACGAACTATTTCACGCGTTACCTCCGGGATGGACGCGGGTTCAACTAGATGCGATCACCTTGATCAGGACAGGGTCAACACCGCGACGAGGAGAATCGAAGTACTACGAAAACGGTGACATCCCTTGGATTACCAGTAGCGTGACTGGGGCTCCGTTCATTACTCAGGCCAGTGAGTTCATTACTGAGGTGGCGCTAAAAGAGACAAACTGCCAGATCTACCCGAAGCATACTCTGATAGTCGCCATGTACGGCCAGGGAAAGACGCGCGGACAGGTTTCTGAGTTGCTCATTGACGCGGCAACAAATCAGGCGTGTGCGGCGCTTGTGTTTCATGGTATCGCCTGCGAAATTCGTCCTTACGTGAAGATCTTCCATCAGAAGAACTACCGGGAACTGCGAAGTCTTGCCGAAGGGGGAGCGCAGCCGAACCTCAACATCGGGAAGATAAAAGCCACGCTTATCCCACTTCCTCCCTTGGCCGAACAACACCGCATCGTCGCCAGGGTGGACCAGCTCATGCGGCTGTGCGATGCGCTGGAGGCCGGGCTGGCGCGGGCGGAGGGTCAGCGGCGGGGGCTGGTCGCGGCGGTGTTGGGCGGGGCGTGAGGCGTTTTGGATCACGAAGGCGCGAAGTGGTGCGAAGGACGCGAAGCGCGAAGGGCACGAAGGTTGGACCCCTGTGGCTGCTTGACTCACCCGACAACCTGTCCTATGCTCGTGTGTGAATCGCAGCGGCGGAGGTGTTGAGAATGGACCAACAGCTTGTTCATTTTATTCAGTCGAATCCGAAGATTATGATGGGAAAGTTTCAACCGCAGGCGCACTGTGCGTGGCCCGACGACAACCCGTTTCAACGGGTTTTTCATATCAGCCTGCGGTTGAAACCGCAGGCTGGCGACGCCCCGGTGTTCATAATGGAGCGGGAGATGGTTCGCTGGCGTTTCGCCGTAACGACCCTTGCGCCGCAGACCCGCTCAACATGACATAGCAGAGGTGACTGACATGGAGACAACCACCGATCTGACCGCGATTTTCGAGTCACTCAAGGCTCTACTGGCCGCCTACGCGCCGCCGCTGGTCGCGAAGATGGACGACGCCAGTCATTACGACCTGTGGTCGGTCAAGGACCTGGTGATCGAAGGCCGCAAGCGCCGGGAGGTCTACTTCGCCGGGCTGATCATCCAGAAGGGCTACGTCGGCTTCTACTATATGCCGATCTACGCGCAGACCGAGTTGAAGGACGTTTTCGCGCCGGAACTGCTCAAGCTCCTCAAAGGCAAATCATGTTTCTACGTCAAGCGGCTGACGCCTGAGTTGCTGGGCCAGATTGAGTTCGCGTTGAAGATTGGATATGAGGCATACCAGGCGCGCGGGTGGGTCTAAACTGCTGGCGCGCGCTACCTGTGGGCGCGGCAGAGACGCCGCGCCTGACCGCGGCGTTGACCCCCGGCCGGAAGCGAGACGTGAGGGGTTGAAGGTTGGAAGCTGCTGGATGCAACCTCCAACCTCCAATCCTCAATCTATAAACCCGCCGCCTCCGCTTGCGCCAGCACGTCCTGGATGGTCTTGACCAGTGCGCGCGCCGCTTCGGCGCTGAGCTCTACGGCGACCCTCGCCGCGGGGCCTCGCGCCTCATTGACGAAGTCAATATTCAGAGCGTGCTCCATCTGCGCGTTGAACGGGTGGTCGAACGACACGTTGGCGCGGTCCACCGGAAACCAGCCGGACGGCCCCTTGCCGCTCCCTTCGACCGTCACCTGCTGGACAATCATCGTACACATGGCGTCCTCCTTCAGCGGCCCGCGGGCGCGGCCAGGTGCTTGTCCAGGAATGCGAAGAGCTTGTTCCAGCCATCCACGGCCTGTGGCTGCCGGTATGCAGGCAGATGGTAGTAAAAGAAGCCGTGGCCCGCGCCGGGGTACATGTGGAACTCGTATTGCTTGCCGTGCACCTTGAGCGCATCTTCCAACTGGGCAACCTGCGCGGGCGTGGGGCCGCGGTCGTCCTCGCCGAACAAGCCCAACAGGGGGCAGGCGAGGTCCGCCACGTAGTCGGCCGGCGAGACGGGCTGCGTGGGGGTCAACTCCTCTTTGGTCATCACCACGCGGCCGCCCCAGCAGTCCACGGCCGCGTCGAAGCCGGGCGCGCGGCACGCAGTCAGGAACGCGTGCCGGCCGCCGGAGCAGGTGCCCCAGATGCCGACCTTGCCGTTGACATATGGAAGTGAGCGCAAGTAGCGCTGTGCGCCGGCCAGGTCGGCCACTACCTGGTCGTCAGGCACGCCTCCCTGACCGCGTACCGCGGCGGCCACGTCTTCGACGCTGCCGTGCCCGCTGCGGTGGTAGAGGTTGGGCGACAGCGCCGCGTAGCCGTGGTGCGCAAACTTGCGGGTCGCCTCGCGGTACCATTCGTCCCAGCCGGGCAAGTGGTGCACCACCACCATCGCGGGGAAGGGCCCGGGGCCTAACGGCCGCGCGAAGTAGGCGTTGATGAGGTCGCCATTCGCACCGGGCAGCGTGACGGTCTCGGCCAGCATGCCTTCGTACATATCGGTTTGGTACATTGTGCTCTCCTTCAAAGCTTACTGGCAGCCTGCGCGCCGCCGTTGGTGATTAGCCGTCGCAAGCGAGCGATTGAAATCGCGCCTGATGGGCGTACCGCCGGAGCGTCCAACCTGCGTGGACGCGATGCCGGTCGGCCTGCGCCGACCTTGCGGCAGAATGCCCTTTCGGCCCGAATTCATTCGGCGGCTGCAGTCGGCGCAGGATGCCTGAGCAGTTACGTGTCTGATACGAATATCTTGACCTCTCTATCCCTTGCCGCCAGCAAAGGTCTCACCCATGGGCCGGACTGGCCCGTGGGCCGGATAGATGCGGGTGGCGCCGCGGCGACGCAGCATCTGCCAGGTCCCCAGGGCCACGGGGTTGTCGAAGGCGTAGCCCTCCGGCGGAAGATCGCCCGTGAAGACGGAGCCGTCATCGAGGAGCAGCGAGACGCAGTGATCCGAGTGGCCGGGGGTATGCACGATTTCGCCGGCGATACCGATCTGGCTGAGCAACCGTCGGCTCTCACCAAACGAGATGACGACGTTGCCGTGCGGCGTGATCTCTACGTAGCGATCCGTCGGCTTGGTCCAGGTCTTCATCAGCGGAATGGCATCCACCTGGACATCGAGCACGAGGAGAGGAATGCCCTCGGCCTTCATCTCCTCGGCCAGTCCCGCGTGGTCAATGTGATAGTGGGTGGCCAGCGCGTAGCGAATTTCCGCCAGGGGCGCCCCCATGCGCTTGAGATTCGCCTTCATGATTCCAAGCGTGCCCGGCCAGCCGATGTCAACCAACAGCCGCGACGCGCCCGCGCTGACCACCCAGTAGTTCGTTGAACGATAACCAACGTTGATAATCGAGATAGACATGGCGCTAATTCTACACCACATCCTTCTGTCTCTGGAAGAAGACGATCAGCCCCACGAGCACGATCATGACGATGGTCATCGCCAGCCAGCGTGAGGCGACTGTGCCCTTGAACGCGCGGCCGTAGTTGTCGAAGATGTTCTTGAGCATGCCTTCCGCGCCCTTGACCGCGCGCTGACGCTCGCGCTCCCAATCGGCCTTCTGATCGCCCCAGGTCTCCATCGCAGCCGCGTACTCGTCGCCCTGCTGTTGACGGGCATCCTGGTACTCATTGCCCTGCGCCTCACGCTGCGCCTGGTACTCATCGCCCTGCACCTGACGGCGGTCCTGGTACTTGCGCCCCTGCTCACGGCTGTCATCCATGTACGCGTCCAATTTGCTCGGATCGCTCGGCTGGGGCAGCGGCGTCGGTGACGGGTAGGGCGTCGGCGACCAGACCGGCGTCGGCGACGGGTAGGGCGTCGGCGAGACCGGTTTCTGCGGCTCGACCGCGGCCAACTGCGTGCGGGCCTTGTCATCGTAGAAATCGGCGCTCTGAATACCGGGGAACGCGCTGCAGGTCTCGAAGATCGTCGCGCCCATACAGGTGCAGCCCAGGGCCAATTTCTCCTCATCGCTCCGGTTGAGCACCGTGTTCCAACCGGTTTCGCCGTCCTCATCGTACTTGGGCCGGTCGGCCCAGCAGGGGTCGTCCACCAGTGGCTTGCCAAACTCGGTGATGTTGACCAGCGCCTCGAAGGCCCAGCGCGTGGAGGCAATGACGCTGATCTGTTCGCCGCCGGGGATCAGGTCGAGCGGCAGCAGCGCGCCGGCGAAGAGGAACTGCGGCACCAGCACCACGATGACCAGCAGCAGCGCCACGTTCAGATTGGGCGCGGCGGCCGAAATCGCCAGGCCGAAGAGGTAGCCCGACAGCGTGCCGATGAACAACGTGATGTAGACCGCCACGTATGCGCCTGTGCCCGGCAAGTCAGGATGGACGAAGATCAACTCGAAAACGAGAAAAACGAGCGCCTGGTAGAGCGCCAGAATCAATCCGATCCAGACTTTGGACAGGATGTAGGGGCCGACCTGCAGGCCAACCGTGCGCTCGCGCTTGTAGATGTCGGTCTCTTTGACGATTTGCAGCACAGAGCTAAGCGCGCCGACCAGGATGGTGATCAGGCCCATCATGAAGAGCATGGTGATGATCTTGCCCGGATCACCCTTGACCGGGTCGAACAGGTCCCGCCCCCACATGAAGTCCATCAGGCCGATGCCGGGCGCCAGCAGGAGCATCAACGCCAGGCTGAGGCGGTCACGCATCAGGATGTTGAGGTTGCGCGAGGAGAGGATCGCCAGTTGACGCAGCGCATTGACCCGTTTGGTCGCACCGGAACTGACGCGGCGGGCGATGGTGTCCGGCCCCACATTGGCCGCGGCCGCGCGCCGATTGCGCAGGCGCTCGACCACATAATTTTGATACGCGGGCGATTTCTGGTAACGATCGGCCCAGTCGGTCGGCTTGCCGCGCTTGTCATCCTCCAGCACGATGTAGATGCTGTCGAACTCCATGTCCTTCTCGCGGCGCTCCTGATCGGTGCGGAAGCGGTCGAAGTAGATCAACGCTTCTTCGGGCGGGCCGTAGAAGGCGACATAACCGCCGCGCACCACGAAGATGACTTTGTCGCACATCATCACATTCTTGGTGGCGTGGGTGATGAGCACAATCGTGCGTCCCTGGTCGGCCAGGTGGCGCAGCAGTTTCATCATATTGTATTCGGTGCCGGGATCGAGGCCCGAGGTCGGCTCGTCCAGGTAGAACAGCCGCGGCTTGGTGAGCAGTTCCACGCCGATGGAAACACGCTTGAGCTGCCCGCCGGAGAGCTTGTGAATCGGCAGGTCCTTGCGTTCGGTCAGGTCGAGGTCCTCGAGCACCTCCAGGATACGCTTGTGGCGCTCGTCCGGGGTGGTGTCAGGCGGCATGCGCAACTGCGCCACATAATCGAGCGCCGCGTAGACCGACAGCTCGGCATGGACAATGTCCTTCTGCGGCACATAGCCCAGTTCATTGCGGAACAGATCAAAATTCTTGTACAGGTCAATGTCGTTGACAAAGACCGCGCCGTGCGTGGCCGGGTTGAAACCGGTCAGCGCGTTCATCAGGGTGGACTTGCCCGCGCCGGAGAGGCCGACCAGGGCCACGAATTCCTGCGGCGCGATGGCCAGGGAGATGTCCTGCAGCAGGTTCTTCTCTTTGGAAACCCACTTCTGCAGGTGCAGCACGTCCAGGCGCATGCCCCGGTCTTCCATCTGGCGGATGTTGCCCTGCTTGAGGTCCAGGCGGAAGGGGCCGATCTGGATTTCGTCGTCATCTTTCAACCAGCTCTCGCGCTCGATGCGCTTGTTGCCCACAAAGACGCCGTTGGCGCTTTTCAGGTCATGAATCCGATAGCGCCCCACGCCCATGCGCTCGATCATGGCATGGTAACGGCTGACCTGCGGATGGTCAAGCACGATCTGATTGTCCTTGGCGCGACCGATGCGCACCGGCTGGTCGTCGGTGGGCAGACCCACCACCTGCACCGGGGGCGGGGTCGTCGCCTCCGCTTTGGCCGCGCCGCCCATCAAACCGATCGCACTGCGGTATTGGATGGCGACCTGGTCGGTGACGTAGAGCACATCGCCGTCCAGCAGCGCCTTCTGCGGCACCCGCTGCCCATCGAAGGTCAGGCCGTTGGAGCTGCCCAGGTCGCTGATGGTGAACGTGCTGCCGATCTGCTGCAGGCGTGCATGGTGGCCGGAGATGACCGTCGCGCTGATGACGATGTCGTTGTCGCTTGCGCGGCCCAAGCTCACCACCGCTTTGTCCAAGGGGAACTTCTGCATCTGGCCGGCCGCGTAGACGGCCAGGCCGGGCAGCGGCCGCGCCGAGATGCGGATTTTGTCCCCCAGGCTGGGCGGCACAGGCGCCGCCGGCGGGCGCACGCTCAGTTGAAAGCTGGCAAGCTGCACAACCTGATCAAAACCGATGGGGTAGGTCTGTCGGGCCGCTAACGGCTGGCCGTTCAACAAGGCGCCCACAGCCGAGCCGAGATCCTGCACCTGAAAACCCTGCGCCGTGTAGGTCAGGCGCAGATGGTGGCGCGAAATCTGCGGGTCGTCCAGCAGAATCAAATCGTTTTCGCTGCTGCGGCCGATATTGAGCACCGGTTTGGTCAGCGGATGCTCATCGCGGTTGCCGCCGACCTGCACGGTTAAAATACCAAAAATCCCTGAAGCATTTGCCATGATTCTCACACCCCATTACGAATGCGCAACACCGAGTGAACCCCCTCACCCCTCACGCCCCCGCTTCCCGCTTCCCGCCTCACGCCTCACGCCCCAGCAGTTCCAAATGTAGCACACATTCAACCGCAAAGAACACAGAGAACACAAAGAAACGGCAGATCAGACGCGAATCGGCAACTTCTCTGCGTTCTTTGTGATCTCTGTGGTAAAAAACCAGGCTACATTTGGAACTGCTGCTCACGCCCCCGCTTCCCGCCTCACTTTCAACCACAAATCTACCACCTTCCACATAGATCTCTGATCTCTGATCTCACCCCTCATTCCATCCCGGCGAAGATCAGGCGCAGCAAACCGCCGAGGGTCAGCCCGGCCAGGCCGCCACCCACCAGGTAGATGCCCGGCAGCACGGTGATCTGCACGAGATCGCGCGCATACTGCGTCAGGACGTCGAGCATGCTGATGCCAAACAGTGTTTGCGCGCCGGCCTGGTAATAGGTGTAGGCGTTGAACGCCAGGATAGCGGCGGTCAACCCGCCCAGGAGCGCCTGCGCCAATCCGGCGGCCAAGCCCCAGCGCCGCGACAGCAGGTCAACCAGCAGCAGGAGCAGGCCGAGCGCGCCGATGCCAATCAGGAGGTAAGCGTAGCCGCTCTCCAGGCCGCTGATCGTGCGGTTGAGGACATTGCCCAGCAGCGGCAGCGTGACCGCGAGGCGCAGCCATTCGGCCTGCGCGCCGGCCATCAACGCGGCCGCGCCGGCCAACACCAGCAGGCGGCTGAACCAGATCAAGAGCGTAAGCAGCAGGGATGGCCGCGCCGCGTCCGCCATGTCTGGCGCCGGCGGGGGCGCAGCGGCCCGCGGGGCCGCGGCGGGCGCTTCATCCAGCAGGTGCAGGCGCGTGCTGCCGATGGTGACAACCTCGCCGGGCCGCAGAGTGCGCGCCACGTTCGGCGCCAGGCGGCCGCCGCTCATGAAGGTGCCGTTGGTGCTGCCCAAATCCACGATTTGCCAACGCTCGCCGGCGCGGCGCAGCTCGGCATGGCGCCGGGAGGCCTGGCTGTCGGCCAGGACCAGATCGCAATCCGCGCCGCGGCCCAGGGTCAACACCCCACGCTGCAAGGGGAAGCGGCGCTCGCCCGTTCCTGCGGATTGAATCACCAGGATCATTGGCCCTACCTCAACGGGGGAAACGTGGGCAGCGAGGGCAGGCCGGTGGGGAGGGATGGCAGCCCCGTGGGGATCGGCGGCAACGAGGGGATGCCGGTCGGCAGGGTGACGCTGGGCAGCACGGGCAGTTGCAGCGTGGGCAGCGCCGGGCCGGTCGCATCATCGGCCGTGCGCCGCATGCTGCCGCCCAGGAAGAGCACCGCCGCCACCACCAGGGCGATCAGAACCACGCCAATCACGATGGCAGCCAGCGGCGATGAGCGCCGCGCGGCCGGGCGTGCCCGCGCCGCGGGCGGAACGACCGCCGGCCGCGCCGGCCCCGGCACGGTGAAGGCGAACACCGTTTCCCCAATGGCCATCAGATCGCCCGCGTTCAGCGCCATCTCGCCGCTCAGGCGCTGACGGTTGAGCAGCGTGCCGTTGGCCGAATCGAGATCAATCAAATACCAGCGGCCCGCGCGCGCCTCCAGCCGCACGTGCTGGCGCGAGGCCAGCGGTTCTGGAAGAACCAGGTCATTCTCCGGACTGCGGCCCAGCGTAAAGGGGGAGCGCGAAATCGCAAACGTTTGACCGGCCAGCGGCCCCTGCTCGGCGCGCAACTGCGCTGCCAATCCAGGCCCCGCCACCGGCGCTACCGCAAGCTGTGGTAACATCTCAAGCCTCCGGTCACAAATCCAAATCAGAATGCTGAATACTGAGTTTACTCGATAACGTCAGTCACGTCGAAGCTCAGCTCGCCGATGCCCTTGACGACAAAGCCCATGCCGACCTTGTGCTTACCGGGGGTCAGGTCGGCGCCTTCCACCAGGATGGTCAAGGTCTTGCCCATCTCCAGGGTGAAGGGCATGTCGTCTGACACATCGCTGAACGCGATCTCCAGTCCATCGGGCGGGCGGAAAAAGGTCCGCTCCAGGGGGAAGGCGACGCCATCCAGCATCACCGGCCGCATCTCGCGGCTGTAACCGGAGCCAAGTTTGTTGGCGATCTCGAAGGCAAAGCCCTGGTCGGTGGCGCGCAGGCTGCCCTTGACATACAGTTGTCTGAGAATAAACGACGGTACTTTCATTAAAATCAACTCCTCTCGTAGGTCACGCCTCCGGCGTGACAACGCTGTCCTGGCGAATCAACCGCCCGAACGAGTTCGGGACTCCCGGCCCGTCTACATGCGCATCATCCTGAAGAACGCCTGTTCGGTCTCCACTACCTCCGGCGGCAAGACATCGGGGTCGCCGAGCAGGCTGGCCCACAAGAAGGCCAGGCACAGTTTCTCCAGGTATTCACAGGCATAGAGAGCCGCGCGCAGGTCACGGCCCACGGCAAGCGCGCCATGATTGGCGAGCAGACAGGCGTTGCGCTCGCCCAGGGCCAGCACCGCGGCCGCAGCCAGTTCATCACTGCCCGACATCGCATGTGCAGCGACTTCGATCTGTCCGCCCAGGTAGATCATCTGGTCTTCGAGGATGGGCGGAATCGGTCGGCCGGTCATAGCCACCGCGCTGACGTAGCGTGGGTGGGCATGGATGACGGCCTGCACCTCCGGCCGCGCCTGGTAGACGCCGACGTGCAGCATCAGCTCGGAAGATGGAATCCCGTCCCCGTCCACCACATCGCCCTCGAACGTCGCCACCACGATGTCGGCCGGGGTCAAGTCCTCGGTGTAACGGCGGTTGGGCGTGATCGCCAGCAGTTCAGCGCCCACGCGCTGACTGACATTGCCGGAGCTGCCCACGGTCAGGCGCTTTTCCAACAACTGCTGCGCCGTCAGCAGGACCCGACGCCGCTCCTCCAGCCATTCGCTCACATGCAGCCTCCTCGATTTGTACGACGCGCTCCGCGGGCACAGTCCGCTACCTATATTTTACCACACCTTGCCCCGGCGCAGGCTAATCAATCCGCTGGCCCAACGCGTCGAGCTGTTCCCTGGCCCGCTGCCAGCGCTCGTACAGATCGAGGTATTCGGCCACGGCCACCCGCGCCGGCGTGACGCTGACATCGTCGCCGGTCATGGCGGCTGCGGCCGTCGCCAGGTCAGGATAAAGCCCTGCGCCGACCGCCGCGCTGATCGCCGCGCCACGGCTGCTGGCATCGGGCAGCGCACTAACACGTAGCGGCCTGCCCAACACGTCGGCCAGCATCTGCGTCCACACACGGCTGCGAGTCAGGCCGCCGCCCACCGCCACCTGCACGACCGGCGCCTGGCTCAACTCGGTCACCAATTCCAGGTTGGCGCGGGCGGCAAAGGCGATGTTCTCCAGGCAGGCGCGGGCCAGGTGTTCGCGGCGCACCTCAATGAAGTCCGCGCCCAGCGGCATGAGCAGTCCGCCCCAGGCCAGCCCCATCTCCGCCGCGTTCATCGGCTGGGGTCCCAGGAAGGCCAGCACGCCGCCCGCGCCGGGGTCAACCGACGCGGCCATCTCCTCCAGACCCGCAAAGTCGGGCCGGCCGCACATCACCTCGGCCAGCCAGGCATACGCGCGGCCGGCCGGCCCCGCGTTGCCTTCCAGCACCCAGAGGCCCGGCAGCGCATGGGGGCCAACCCACAACCGGCGCCGGGCGTCGAGCGCCGCGGCCGTCACCTGCTGCACCGGCATACTCCAGCCGGCCAGGATGCCCACCTCGCCGGGCGCGGTCATGCCCATGCCCAGCAGGCCCATCTGCGTGTCTGCGCCTCCCATCACCACCGGCGTTGCGGCCGCCAATCCAATCTGCGCCGCGGCCGCCGGCGACACTGCGCCCACCACCGCGCCTGTGACGTGCACGGGCGGAAAGAGCGCGGCCGGCAGGGCCAGGGTGCCCATCAGCTCGGCCGACCAGGCGCCCTGCCGGATGTCGAAGAGCTGCGTGTCGGCCGCGGCGCTTGGCTCCGTGCAGCGCGCCCCGCTCAGGCAAAAAATCAGCCAATCGCTGATCGTCAGCAGGGTGGCGAAGCGGCTGAACAGGTCAGGCTGCTGTTCACGAAACCACTGCAAGCGCGCCGGCGCAAAGATCAGGGCCGGCCCGTGTCCGCTGATGGCAGCCAGGCGCTCGCCGCAGGTTTCCTCCAGCGCCGCGGCCTGGTAAACCCCGCGCAGGTCCTGGATCGGTCCGGCATAGAGCGCCGCGCCGGCCCTGTCCAGGATCACCATCCCCCCGCGCTGCGCGGTCACGCTGACCGCGGCCACCTGGCGGGCCGGGACATTGGCCTGCGCCAGCGCCTGCCGCGCCAGCCCGGTCAGGATGTTCCAGAACCGGCCCGCGTCGAAGGCCCGTCCCCACGGCGCGGCGTCGGCCGGCCTCTCGTAATCCCAGGCCGCGGCCGCCACCGCCGCCTGGCGGCCCATCCCATCGAAGATCGCCGCCCGCCCGCCGCTCGTGCCGGCGTCGAGGGTCAAAAAATAAAATCCCGAATGCATTTGCGTCCTGGCGTCCCTGCGCCCTTGCATTGAAAAACCTCTTAACTCACGACCAGACTACACGAAACACCACGGATCCTCACGAATCCCAACACCTCTGCGCCCTGGCGTCCCAGGAATTCCAAATGTGGTCGCCGAAGACATCTGGAATGGAGGCTTTAACCGGTTATTGGGCTTGAGAACCCTGTGGCAGACCGGCTAAAGCCTCGATTCCGGGTACATTTGGAGTTCCTGCTGGCGTCCCTGCGCCCTTGTGTTGAAAAATCTCTTTATCCACGAATTGACTACACGAAACACCACGGATCGTCATGAATTCCAATACCTTTGCGTCCTTGCGCCCTTGCGTTAAAAAATCTCTTTGTTCACAAATTGACTACACGAATCATCACCCATATACCGACTTCTCACCCCTCTGCGTCCTTGCGCCCTTGCGTTGAAAAAGCCTTAGCCCAGGCCAACGAACTGCTCCAGCGCCTCGGTGATGAGGCGCGAATGGTGGCCGATGACATCCACAGAGGCGCCGCCGATGTGGGGCGTCAGGATCACACGATCGAGGGCCAGCCAGGGACTGTTGGGCGGCAGCGGCTCCACACGGTGAACGTCGAGCGCGGCGCCGGCCACGCGACCGCTGCGCAGCGCATCGAGCAAGGCGTCTTCATCCACAACGGCCGCGCGCGCGGTGTTGATCAGAAAAATGCCCGGTTTGGTCTGCGCCAGCGCGGTCTCATCGAGCAGATGGCGCGTCTGCGGGGTGAGCGGGCAGTGCAGACTGATGAAATCGGCTGCGCGCAGCAGGGTGGGCAGGTCCACCAGGGCAGCCGGCGCGGCCTGGGCTGCGGCCACGAACGGATCGAAGGCCAGGACACGCATGTCCAACGCGTGCAGGCGCTGCGCCACGGCGCGCCCCACCGCGCCCAGGCCGATCAGGCCGGCCGTGCGCCCGGCCAGCTCGATGCCGCCCCAGGCGCCGTAACCGGTCAGCGCGCTGTCCCACTGCCCGGCGCGCACCAGTTCATGCGCCTGGGGGATGCGCCGCGCCAGCGCCAGCATCAGGCCCAGGGTCAGTTCGGCCACGGCCACCGCGTTGCGGCCCGGCGTGCTGACCACCGTGACGCCATGCTCGGCGGCTGCTTCCATGTCCACATGCGGGCCAATCTCGCCGCGGCAGACGCCGACGAAGCGCAGATTGGGCGCGGCCGCGAAGGTCTCAGCCAGGACAAAATCGGCCTCGATGACCAGGTAGTCAATGCCCTGCGTGCGCAGACGCTCGCCCAACGCCTCCGGATCCACCAGCTCGACCGTTTCGAGCCAGCTTTCGTGCAAGATCTCGAAATGGCGGCGCAAACGTTCCAGGTAGATGGGGGTAAATTGGGCTAGAATGAGGAGTCTTTTCATCGTCTTTCTCGTTCTGGGGGCAGTGTTTGTTTGGTTTATGTGGCGCCCGCGGCCAGGGCCATCATCACCCAAAAGAGGGCATCGGTCGTGACGACATTGGGGGTGGCCTGCGCTTGCACGAGAAAGGCCGTCATGGCGGCCAGGGTTGCGGCCAGGATGAACAGCGCCTGGCGGTCCGCCGACCCGCGCCAGGCGAGCAGCCAGCGCCGGGCGGTCGTCAGCAGCAGAGCCAGGTACGCCAGCAGGCCCACCATGCCGGTTTGCAGCAGCCGGTCGAGCAGCAGGTTGTGCGGATCGTCCAGCAGGCTGGCGGCCGGGCCGGCGGCGGTCAACTCCGCGGGCTGCGCGGCCGCCACCAGGCTGCCGAAGGTGCCGGGGCCGTAGCCCAACAGCCAGCGGCCATCCAGCAGGCGCAGGCTGACCCGCCAGAAGATCAGCCGCGCCGCGGCCGAGTCGGCGCGCAGTTGGGCATAGACGACCGGGCGCATCCCATAGGCCGACGCTTGCAGCAAGGCCGAGGTGCTCATGGCATAGAGCAGGCCGACGCCCACCAGGCAGGCAGCCAGACCGCCGGCCAGCCACAGGCGGCGCCGTGACCGGTTCGCATGCCAGGCCGGCTGGCGCAACGCCAGCGCCAGGCTCGCCGTCAGTCCGCCGATCAGCAGGCCAAGCCACGCGGCCCGCGCCAGGGTCAGCAGCAGGCAGGTGAGTTGCAGCGCAAGGAGCAGGCCGAAGCGGGACGCGGGCCGCCCGTCTGCCCCGCCGCGCCACAGGGCCAGGGTGAAGGGCATGACCATAACCAGGTACGCGGCCAGGTAGTTCGAGCGGCCGACCGTGCTCAGCACCGGCGAGACCGAGTCGCTGATCCAGACCAACGGATCGAGGCCGGTCGCTTGCAGCAGGCCATAGATCGTCACCGGCACGCTGCCGATCACCAGCGCCAGCGTCAGGCGCAGCACCTGGCGGCGGGTGGTCAGCGTCTGACCCAACAGCCAGCAGAAAATGACGCCGCTGAGCAGCGTCAGCGCGCTGTCGGCGCTGGGGCGCGCCGTCCACAGGCTGCGGCGCACTGTCCAGCGCAAACAGGGTTGCCAGCAGGATGGCGGCCGCGTAGAACAGGTAGCGCAAATCGTTGACTTGCGGCCCGGCGGAGGATGAACCGCTGGCTTGCGGCACAGCAGAGCGCAGGCGGGCGACCTGCGGCGCAAGGGCGGCCAGGATCATCAACAGGGTGATGGTTTGGAAAAGTGCGGCCTTGAGCGGCTCGAACGCGTTGGCGTCCAGCGGGTTGAAGGCGAGGGGAACCAGGATCGCCACAAGCAGCCCCCCCCACTCGACGAACCGCCGGGCGTCTGCGATCACCATCGGCGCCAGCGGCGCAGCCAGGCTTCGAGGCCGCCGCCCAAATAGAGCCAGGCCAGGAGCAGGCTGCCGCTGAGGATGCCGCCGGCGGCCGCGAACCGCTGCAGCGTGTCCGGCCCAATCAACGGCGCGGCGCTGCGCGAGGGGGTGGGCGGAACGCCGCCGATGGTCAGGGTGCGAGGGGACGCCTCTTTGCCGATGCGCTTGTACGGACTCAACTGCACCACGGCCACGGTCCACAGATAGACGCCGGCGCCGCCCTGGCGCACACCGGCCGCCTGGTTGAGATCCACGGTGACGCTGGTGGTGCGCACCGGTTCGGCCGCGCCAAAATGATCGGCCTGGCCATCCTTCCAGACCCGCACCTCGAAGCCCTGGTTGCTGGTCAGCGCGGGGCCGTTCCATGACCAGCGGAAGGTGGTGCGACCGCTGGCCTGGCTGCCGTTGGCCGGGCTTTCGAGGACAGGCGCCCGGGCCGGCGCGCTGGTCGGCGTAGGCGTGCGGGTGGGGGCCAGGGTCGAGGTGGGCAAGCGCGGCGCGACCAGGGTCACAGTGGGGTTGACCGTGCCGATCACGATCGGGGGCAGGGTGGGGGTGGACGAAGGGCCGGTCGGCGGCGCCGTGGGCGGGACCGACGTTGGCGCCGCCGCGGGCGCGCGGCAGCCGGTCAGCAGCAGGGCCAGGGTGATGAGGACGCCGAGACAGGGCCGCCCGGCGACTGCAAGTCGCTGCAACGACTGCGAAGCCCACCTTCGTGGGCTGTGACGCCCGGCGACTGTAAGTCGCCGCAACGACTGCGAAGCCCACCTTCGTGGGCTGTGCCTCGAAACTGAAAGGCAACCGAGGCGGCTGCGCAAGAATAGCTTCATGGTTGTTGGTCCGACCTTTCCGAAGTAAATTATGTAAAATCCCTGGGCTGGGCAGTGAGCGTCATGGCCCCCAGGAAATTCTCTCTTGCACCCAGTCCCCCTCACCCGCGTTGTAGCCCCCGCCCAAATCGAATAGTTTGCGTTCTGGACCACCGCTGCGGTAAACAATGCCCATGCCGCCGCGGCCGATTTCAGCCTGGATTTGTAACTGCTCAGCCTGCCTGGAATTCAGACAGGATTCACAGGATTGACAGGATATTCGAACTCTCGTGGCGGTAGTTTTGCACGCCACAGAGCAAGAATCCTGTTCATCCTGGTCAAATCAACTTGCAGGGTGAGCAGTTACACTCTCGTGCCGATAGTTTTGCACACCACAGAGCAAGAATCCTGTGCATCCTGTTCATCCTGTCCAAATCGGCCTGCAGGGTGAGCAGTTACACTCTCGTGCCGATAGTTTTGCACACCACAGAGCAAGAATCCTGTACATCCTGTTCATCCTGTCCAAATCGGCCTGCAGGGTGAGCAGTTACCAGGATTTCGTATTTGCCAGCAAGCGTAGCGCCAACCAACGTATCCACAAAGTGATCCTTTCAAACCGGTGCAAGGTACAAAATGCTCATGTAAGGTTACGGTCCGAGTCAGAATCGGCGCTGTCCACCCCCAAATGGTGTGGGAGTGGGCGTTGGCCGCAGATCAATAGTAGGCGCGGGTGAAAGACGAACAAAGGGTGTGGGGGTATCGGTTGGCCGAGGCGCGGGCTTTTGGCTGCGATAGGTCAAGGGACGCGGCGCAGGCGTCGCGCCAAGCTGCTTGTAGGGCGTTAGTTCGATGAGCGCGACGGTCCAGAAATAGGCGCCATCCCCGCCTTTCTTGACGGCGGGCGCCTGGCTGAGGCGAATGGTCTGTTGCCAACTGCTGCCGGTTTTCGTCGTGACCGGTTCGGCAGCCGTTTCTGGTTGAGTCTGATCTTTCCAGAGCAATACCTGGAAACCCTGGTCGGCTTGCAGTCTACCGCTCCAGTCCCAGGTAAAAGTCCGCTCGGCGTCTCCCTCGATGGTGATGTTGCCAACAGGCGCCAATAAGACAATCGGCGGAAAGGAGCCGGCCGGCTGCTTGGGGGCTCCGGCAGTCTGGCTGGCTATCGGCGATGGGTCGGGTGTGGCGATGGGGGCCAGTGTCGCGGTCGCGGCGGATTGGGCGCCATCGCCCGCCGGCGCGGTTGGTGCAGGCGGCAGGGTGGACGCCAGGGTGGCGGTGGCGCCGACCGGTTGGCTGGCGACGGCGTGCAGAGTTGGGGCCGGGGACGTTGCTTTGACTTCCCCGCGCGTGCTCTGCAGCAGGAGGATGACGCCGGTCAGCGCCAGGAGGGCGATGACCGCGGCCGCGGCCATCAACCACAGCGGGAAACGGCGTTCGGCGGCTGACCTGGGCGGCTCAGCCGCGGCGCGCGCCACCGCGGGCATGGCCTGACGACTGCCGCCGGCCGCGTCGGCACGCGCCACGGCCGGCATGGCCGCACGGCTCCCGCCTGCCGCCTCGGCGCGCACGATGATGACGCTGATGTTGTCCAGGCCGCCATGTTCGTTGGCCAGGTCCACCAGGCGGCGAGCCGCGTCCGCGGGCGCCCATTTGCTGACAATGTCCTGGATTTCGCTGTCAGTGACCATCGTGCTGAGGCCATCGGAGCAGAGGATCAAGGTGTCGCCGGGTTGCAGCGCGCCGTGAAAGAAATCCGGCTTGGCCGTGGCGGTCTTGCCCAGGGCACGGGTGATGACGTTACGCTGGGGATGGTTATGCGCCTGCTCAGCAGTCAAAACGCCGGCGCGCACCTGCTCCGCCACCATGGAATGATCCTGGGAGACCTGGGTCAGGACGCCGCTGCGCAGGAGATAGGTGCGGCTGTCGCCCACGTTGGCCACATGCACCTCGCGCTCACGCACGACGGCCAGGGTGACGGTGGTGCCCATGCCGCTCTGACTGGCGGTGCTGCGCGCATGTTGGGCGATGGCCTGATGAGCAGATTGCAGCGCGTTGGTCAGCGCCGTGGGGATGTCCGCGCTGGGATCGGCATAGTAGGCGCGCTGAATCTCGGCCACCGCCATCTGGCTGGCAATCTCGCCGGCGTTGTGCCCGCCCATGCCATCGGCCACCACGTAGAGGCGACCCTTGTATTGAAGAACGGCCGCGTCGCTCGGCTCGAAGACGCCACCGCTGTCCTCCTGATGATCGCGCGCGCGGCCGACATCGCTCAGCCAGACTGCGCGCAGAGTCAGGCCAGCCGCGGCCGGCGCCACACG
This sequence comes from Candidatus Amarolinea dominans, assembly GCA_016719785.1. Classification (NCBI taxonomy): domain Bacteria; kingdom Bacillati; phylum Chloroflexota; class Caldilineae; order Caldilineales; family Candidatus Amarolineaceae; genus Candidatus Amarolinea; species Candidatus Amarolinea dominans. The sequence goes on along the minus strand of JADJYJ010000029.1, from coordinate 98,607 downwards.
TTGATTTTGCTGCGATGAAGGTCGTTCTGCCATGGAAACCTCCCGAAAGTGAATGCTGAACGATGAATGATGAACGATGAATGATGAATGCTGAATGCTGAATGCTGAATAGGGATCGGAGATCGAGTTTATTTTACGGTTAGGCGGCGGGGGGGCGCTTCTTCTCCGAGGGGTTTGTACGGGTTGAGCTGTACGACGGCGACGGTCCACCAGTAGGCGCCGGGGCCGCCGGCGCGCACGGCTGTTGTTTGACTCACGCTGATGATCTGCCGCCAGCGGCCAGCGCCGGCGCGCTGGGTGTCGGCTCCGGCGGCTGTCAGATGGTCGTGCGTGCCATCTTGCCACAGATGCACCTCGAAGGCCCAATCGGTTGCCAGATCGCCGGTATACGCCCAGACGAAGGTGGTGTCGCCGGATACCTGTAGGCCCTCGATCGGCGCCAGGAGCACGGGCGTTGCCGGCGCGAGGGGGGCCGTGGGTGTTGGCGAAACGGCGATCGGCGTGGCCGTAACCGACCGCGTGGGGGAGGGGGTTGGTGTTGGCGCCAGGGTGTTGGTCGCCACGGCGGGCGCGGTGGGTGGTGTGGTGGGCGAGACGATCGCAGCCGGCGCGGTTTTGACGGTGTTGGTGGCCGGGGTTGGTGTGTCCAGGGTAGCGGGCGCGCCATCCGCGACCACTGTGGGCAGCGGCGTGGGCGTTGGCTCTGACTGGAGTGCCGTCATCCAGGCCAGTCCGCCTATGACCACAACGAGCAGGACGAGCAGCAGCGCCAACCAGGGCAGGGGCGAGCGCGTGGGCTGCGGCGCAGGGGTGGGTTTCCTGGCCGGCGGTGGCGTCGGTGTGCGTTTCTTGGTTGGCGGTGGCGTCGGTGTGCGTTTCTTGGCCGGTGGCGCGGGGGTGGGCTTGAGGCCGGCCGGCCATTTGCCTTTGCGAGCCAGGGCAAACGCGGCAGCCAGGTCGCCGGCGTGGGCGTAGCGATCGTCCGGCTTCTTGGCCAACGCCTTGAGCATGACCGCGGCGGCCGGTGCGGGCAGATCGGCGCGCAGTTGGCGCGGCGGGCGCGGTGAGTCGGTCAGATGGGCGTAAGCGGTGGCAAGGGTGGTTTCACGCACGAACGGTACCTGGCCTGTGACCATTTCATACAGGATCACGCCAAGCGCGTAGATGTCGGCGCGGCCATCCACCGGCTGGCCCAGGATCTGTTCAGGGGCCATGTAATTGGGCGTGCCGCCGCCGGTACTCGGGGCATCGCCGCCGGCGCTCGATTCGTCGCCGCGCTGCAGCGCACGCACCAGGCCAAAGTCCATCAAGGTGGCATGGCCGTTGGCGGCCAGCATGACGTTGGCCGGTTTGACGTCGCGGTGGACCACCTGGCGCTTGTGGGCATAATCGAGCGCGGCGGCAAGTTGGTGCAAGATGTGCTGCACCTGGACGAGCGACAGCGGCCCGCGCCCCGCCAGCCATTTGTCCAGGGGCTGGCCTTCCAGCAGTTGCATGACGATGTAGTGCCAGCCATTGTCTTCGCCGACGGCATGGATGGTGACGATGTTCGTATGCTGCAAATTGGCCGCGGCTACCGCTTCCTGACGAAAACGCTCCACGGCTTCCGGGTCCTGGCTCAAGTGGGGGGCCAGCGCTTTGATGGCCACGGGCCGACGCAGAACCGTGTCGAAGCCGCGATAAACGATGCCCATGCCGCCACGTCCCAGTTCGGCCTGGACCGCATATTTGTTGTCGAGCAAGAAACCGGTTTCGGTGTTCATGGCAACGGGACTACACTCCCCACACGGTAATCAGCCGCTGTTGATAGATCTCATCGCGGCGGTAGATTCGTTTTTCCCAACTGCGCCCCGGTCGGCGGTCGAAGATCACCAGGTGTGCCTCATCCGCGGCGCACGTATCGGCGTAGGCCCAGGTCTGCGCCAGGCCGTTGGTCAGGGTTTGGCCAGGCGACTGGCGCAGCAGCTTCAGTTCGATCACGCTGCGCTGTACGCCGCCCGGATGAGGCCAGATCACCAGCAGATCAATGCGCCGGCGTCCCAGGCCATACTCGCGCTCCACACGGCCGCCGCCGTTGACGATACGCTGTAAGAACGCCTGCATCAAGAGCTGCGGGCCAACTTCCTGGTACTCGAACTGCTCCAGCCAGGCCTCCGACTGTTCGCGGAAGAACTGTTGAAAAGCCGCAAGCAGTTTGCTGAGATCGAGCCGGCCATCGGGAAGGACATACCAGGCAGGCTGAGCATCAATCATCAGTTGGGTGCTGAAGGTTAGTTCACGCGGAATGACCTCCTGGTAAATGCGATTAGCCACTGCAATCTGGCCTGCGTCGCGACGGATCAGGCCAAGATCGTACACGTAGTTGACATCGTCCGTGGGCAGATGGGTCGCCGCCTGTTCTCCGGCCAGGAGCGGTTCGATGACCCGGCGCACCCGAGGCTCCGCCAGTTTGTGCTGCAGCTGGTCAATGTGGGTGTCGCGGCGTTCGATGATTTGCTCTTTGGCCTGCTCGATCATCTCGGCCGTGATGGCCGCGGTGCGCACGCGGCCTTCCGGCATCTTGAAGGTGACTTCATAGGCCAGGGCGTTGACCAGCCAGGGCTGGCCGCTGGTCAAGTCCCAGACAAGCTCGCGCGGCGCGGTGAAAAGCTGGCCCGTCTCCTGCGTGTGCTGAGCGAGCAGGGTTTCGACCTCCTGGCGCGAAGTTGCCCAGGCGCAAGGACTCGGCCTTGATGTTGAACGCGCTGCCGCCGGTAATCACTGTTTTCTCGCGGGCCGAATGGATGCGATAGTCCTGCAAGTCACGCACGCCGCATAGAACGATGCTGTGCGGGAAGTGTGCGGGTCGGGTATCATAGCCGCCGCGCAGTTGGCGTAAGAGAGAGATCAGGGTGTCTCCTATCAGGGCATCCACTTCATCGAGCAAGAGCACGCGCGGCTGCGGAGATTGCTCGCACCAGCGTGAAAGGAAGGTCTGCAGAGCCGTGGCCGCGCCCTGCTGCGCCAGCACTTCCAGCGCCAGGCCGTTGGTCTCGGTTTCTCCCAACATCATTCTGGCGCGTTCGGCAATGGCCTGCACAACGGCTGCGATTCCGGCCGTCACATCTTCGCGCACGGCCTGCGCGGCTTCGATATTGGCGTAGAGGGCGCGATAGATGCCGCCCTGGTTGAGATGGGTCATCAGGGCCAGGAGACAGCTCGTCTTGCCGGTCTGGCGCGGCGCATGCAGCAGGAAGTATTTCTTTTGCCCGATCAGGCTCATGACGGTATCCAGGTCAAAACGCTGCAAGGGGGGCAAGCAGTAATGATCCTGGCAATTGACCGGGCCGGCCGTGTTGAAGAAACGCATGGTTGCTCCCTGCGATGGCTGATGTCAGCGCTCGCGCCCTGTGCTCAGCCAGCGGGGGAGGCGCGGCCAGAACGGCGTCGGAATGGCGACGGTGGGGAGGGGCAGCACGACAGTAGGCAGGGGGGGAAGGGGTACGGTTGGCAGGGGGGGAAGGGGTACGGTTGGCAGCGGCCAGCGCGGCAAACGCCTGGAAGTTACCGTGACGACAAATTCGTTGCCATCGTGCATGCCAAAACCTGGACTGGCATAGCGAATCCAGCGCGCGTTGACAAGTTCCCCGCCAACGCCTGGTCGCGCCTCAACAAACTCATAATGAGATGGATCGAGCGGTGCAAGATAAAGGTGGTAGTAGTCGAATACGAGAGTCGTGTCCAGTCTGAAATAGCCGTTGTTATCGGTGGTTGCACTGTCAATATAGACTCCGCGAACGCTCGGTAGTAACGACCCTGACAACTGAACGTAGGAAAACGCGGGGACCGGCTCCTCGTTTGCCTGGCGCACCTGACCGACAAAAACATGCGTGTTGGGCGGTATGGTTGGCGTCGGAGTACGGGAAGGTGTGGAGGTAAACGTCGCCGTGGGAGTCGGGGTCAAGGTTGCGGTGCCGGGCTTGGGGGTCGCGGTCGCGGTAGGCGTCGTGGTTGGCGTCGGCGTGTTCGTCAGCGCAGTGGTCGGTGTCGTCGTGTTCGTCGGGGTATCGGTCGGAGTGAGCGTCAGCGTAACGCTGGCTGAGGTGGTCGGCGTTGGGGTATTGGTCGGGGTCGCGGTCGCAGTCGGGGTTGCGGTCGCAGTCGGGGTGGCCGTCGGGGTTGCGGTCGCAGTCCGGGTTGCGGTCGCAGTCGGGGTGGCCGTCGGAGTGCGGGTAGGCGTCCAGGTAGGTGTGCGGGTGGCCGTGGGTGTAGGAGTTGGCTGAGTCAAACGGCGCTGGTATACACCTTGACCGGTTCCTGCGAGTAGGTCGAAGCAAGTCGTCATATCGAGTCTCAACGCATACACAGGAAGGTTGGCAGGCAGACCAAGACTAATATCGTACCAGTTGCTGCCAGCATCGGTGGTCTCAAACATGCCATTAGCTTTCGTGCCCGCAAACACATGCCCGGCGTCAAGTGAGTCCACTGCAATGGCACGCACTTCCTTCCCATTCAACCCCGCGGCCTGCCAATTGACTCCCCGATCGGTCGAGCGGAAGACGCCGCTACTTGTGCCAACGTACACCAGTTGCGGTGATCGAGATGCGTTGACAATTGTCCACACTCGGTGATTGGTCAGCCCCGTGTTATTGGCCTGGAACAACGCGCCGCCATTGGTAGAGCGATAAAGCCCGCGATCGTCTGTGCCCGCATATGCGATGTTACCATCAGCCATATTGAACGCAACTGCATTGATAAAATCAATATCCGTCGGTTGACTGCGCTGCCAGCTGGCGCCGTGATTCGTGGTGCGATACACTCCATGCTCATAGCCGGCGGCCAGCACAATAGCCGCGTTGGAGGGGTGCGTAGACAAGCCGTAAAACCGTTGATCCTGCAAACCGCTATTTACGGGTTGCCAGGTTGTGCCATTGTTTGTGCTACGATAGATGCCACTACCATACGTGCCTGCATACACAAAACCATTGATCCCACGCGCGAGTGCAAAGACGAGTTGGGTGTTCAAGCCAAACGAAGACCAGGATGGATCACAACTTGAGTTACGATACACGCCACTTCCAGTTCCATTGGTGTGTTGCCCACCGGCAAAAGAAGCACCGCCCCATGATGCCAACGTGCGCACACTGATGTCGCTCAATCCTGCTGCGACCCAACGCTGCTCGTATCCAACAACGATGGGCAAGAAGACTGATGTTCCCGTCACAGTCACAGAGGTGTCCAAAGAGCGTCCCTGATCACTCATGACAACCGAATTAGCCTGCACAAGGTTCTGCCCCGGAGAGATTGCAACAACGATCAAGCCTGCCGTGCAACAGAGCACGACGGCCAGTGCCGTGAGTACCTGCTTTCTGCTGGTTTGACCTCGCATATCTCCTCCTTATCCGTTGACCGATCAGTGAATAAACCCGCTTATCCGCTGGTCTCAGCGCGGTGTGACCGACGGCGCCGGCGTGTCGGTCGGCGGCTCTGGCGTATCAGTCGGTGGTCGCGGCGTAGCGGTCGGCGGCACCGGCGTGTTGGTCGGCGGTCGTGGCGTAGCGGTCGGCGGTCGTGGCGTAGCGGTCGGTGGCACCGGTGTATTGGTCGGCGGTACCGGCGTGTTGGTTGGGTCTCGCGGCGGAGTAGTCGTCGGCGTATCAGTTGATTCCGGCGGCGACGTGTTGGTCGGTGTCGGCGTGAAGGCGGGAGGACGTTTGGTTGGCGTAAAGGGCACGGCCGTCGGTGTGATGGTTGGCGTCGGAATCAGGGTGGCTGTCCCCACTCCAGGTGACGGAGTAGCCTCGACCGATGCGACCGTCGTCACAGTTGCCGCGACGTTCAATCCGGTGGCGGACGGCAACATTGTTGGCGAAATGGTAGCGGCGGCTGACGTGACCACTGAAGTGGTACCCGTGAGTGTGGGCATAGGCGTTATCTTGCCCTGTGTGCCGCCTGGTTTCAGGAGCAGATAGGCGATCAAGGCAACACCGGCAAGGACACCGACCAATGCACCTACAAGTCCGTAGGGTGGGCGACTGGGCCGGTTGACCGGCCCTTTACCGGGCACCGGCGCGGCGCCGGGGACGGAGGCGCCTGGCGGTTCGGCGCGCACGACGAGGGCGGTGATGTTGTCGCTGCCGCCGCGTTCATTGGCCAGTTCGATCAGGCGTTGGGCCGCGACGCGCGGCGGGTTTTCGCCGGCGAGCAGTAGAATCTCAGCATCCGCGACATGGCCGGTCAAGCCATCGGAGCAGAGAACGAGGATGTCACCCAGTTGCATGGCGCCGGTGTAGAATTCGGGCTCGACGCTGGGGCCGGTGCCCAGGGCGCGGGTGATGATGTTGCGCTGCGGATGGGAATGAGCCTGCTCGGGGGTCAAGACGCCGGCGCGCACCTGTTCCTCCACCCAGGAATGATCGCGCGTGACCTGCGAGATCTGCCCGCTGCGGATCAAGTACACGCGGCTGTCGCCGACGTTGGAGATGAAAACCTCCTGGTTGCGCACGACGGCCATGGCGACCGTGGTGCCCATGCCCATCTGACGGGCATCGGCGCGCGACAGTTGGTAGATGGCCTGGTTGGCAGCCTGCAGGGACTGGGCGAGGGCGGCCTGAGGGTCAGGGCTGGCGTCGCTGAAATAGACGCGCTGCAGTTCGCTCAACGCCATCTGGCTGGCCACCTCACCCGCGTTGTGCCCGCCCATGCCATCGGCGACGATGAACAACTCACCGCGCCGCGCCAGGAGCGCAGGATCAGATGGCTTGAAGATACCGGAAGCATCCTCTTGATGATCGCGCGCGCGACCCACATCGCTCAGGTTGACACTGCGCAGGGTAAATGGCGCCGCACCGGGACTGCTAGGAGTCGGGCCTCGATTCTGGTTGGGTCGCGATGGTGTTGGTTGCCTGCTTTGGTCCGGCATAGGTGTTCCTTTCTGCGTTAGGGATCGGAGATCAGAGATCGGAGATCGGAGATCAGAGATCAAAAATCGGCTCTAGCGATAGACGGCTCTCAGCCGATAGGTGTTCGTTGCACTGTACCCGTTGTGTTGACGAACCTGGATGTAGTAGCGGCCAGGGGTGGCTGCCACCGGGGCGATGTGTTCGTCTTGATTGCTTCCGTTCGTTCCAGATCCAATCTGGACGCCAGCGGCGGCGTAGAGATAGAGATCATAATCGGTCTGCGCAGGAATCTGCTGCAGCCAGACCTCGATCGGGTGCGACGCCGAGAGATCAAGATAGTAGAAGTCGCTCTGATCTTGACTCGATTCAATGGTCGCATAGTGCGTCACATCCGAAGACAAGGCGCAGTGAGCCTGATCCCGCGTTTCGTTCGGTTCGCATACCCCTTGCGTCGCCACACGAGCAAGATAGGGGTTCGCGGTGTTGGGGGACGTTGTTGGCCGGACCACGCGCAAGGCGTGATAGGCGCTGGCCGGCAATACCTCTACCTCGAACAATTCCACGTTGTTGACGTTTGGCGTGGTTGACTCTCCTATTTTACCACCATTTGTCCCATAGAGCGCGATTTGATAATTGGCGCCAACGGGCAGGTCGCGCAACGTCACGACAAGCAGACGGGGAGCATCTATCCAAACACGGTAAAAGTCGAGCATGTCCCCGGTACAGCGAAAATAGCCGGCCAGGTCTGTGTCGAACGGCAGTGACCAGGTGGGGCCCCAAGCGCCCTGGAAGCTGTTGTTCGGTTCGTAGGGGTCGCCGGGACAGGCAGGGGTAGGCGTCGGGGTCCAGGTTGGGGTTGGGGTCAGCGTCCGGGTCCAGGTTGGGGTCAGCGTTGGCGTCCGGGTCGGAGTAGGCGTCGCTTGCTTGCCAATGAACGGCAGCCTGACGTGCGCACCGGCCGGCGTGCCCGTGGGGGTTGGGGTGGGCGAACGGGTCGGGGTCCGGGTTGGCGTAAACATACGCGTCGGCGTCCAGGTGCGCGTGGAGGTCCGGGTCGGCGTGGGCACGACGGCGGTGGGCGTTGCGGTGGCCGTGGCAGTGGGCGTGGCGGGGGCATGGGGGCCACCGTGGGTGTCCAGGTTGGCGTTGCGCCCAGGCTGCCGTAGATCTTGAACGGGAAGCCCTGCGGCGTGTGGGCGCCGCCATCGAGGGCCAGGCTCCAATCTCCCTGGAAGTATTGGCGGCCGTTGCCGGTCGTCGTCTGGCCATCGAGGGTCACCGGTGGCGCATAGGGGCCAGAGGTCAAGGCGCCGTGCGTCTGCCAGTCCAACCAGTAGGTGCCAGGCGCCAGGAAGAAACCGGCGCTGACGGTGTTTGCCATGACCGGAGAAGTGGTATCGCCCGCGTTGTTCAGGCGCCGGCGGTAGATGCGCCACCAGTCTGAACGCGCCAGGCGATTGGTGGCGTCATCGCCCCAGATGATTTGGCTGCCCGGCTCGCCCGGAGGTCCACGCCAGACGCGATAGTTGACGTACGTGATGGTGGAACTGCTGCCGGAGCCGGTCTGGAAGGCGAAAAAGACGATCGTATCCACCTGCCAGCCGGCCGGCCCGGTGATGGTAAACTCATCAGCAACCCGGTTGCCGCCGTTGTAGTCGTGCCGATAGCCGAGGGTTGTCATCCCCAGGTTGGTTTGCAGGATGCTCTCGTCGGCGCCGCCGGGGCCGGTACCAGGACTATTGACGGCCGATCCGTTGTCGTAGAGCACCGCCAGTGGTTGGTCAACGGACGCGACCGCGCGCGGCAAGGATGTCCAGGGTTCCGCCAAGAACAGTCCGAAGGCTACGAGCAACCACGGTGCGTATGTCATACGATGGTTCCGTCAACGTCCTTTGCAACGTCTGCTAATCAAATAGGGCTTTCAGCAAGTAGGTGTCGCTGTTGCTGAAACCGCTGGTCTGCTTGACCCGGACGTAGTAATTCCCGGCGGGCAAGGTCGTTGTTTGGATGATCTCGGTCGGGCTACTTGTGGCCGCGCGATAAAGCTCAGTCCGGTTCCCGTCATACAGGAACAGGTCGAAGTTGGTATTCGCCGGCAGACTGGTCAGCTCGATGTTGATGGTGTGCGCGGCCAGCATCTGCAACGAGTAGTAATCATTGACATCCTGCGCAGACTCGATGAAGGCAAAATGCGCCACTTTGGACGTCAGCCCACAGGAGCCGGCCTGATCGAACGAATTGTTCGGTTCACACGGGCCGCGATCGGTCATGCGCAACACGTAGGGGTTGTTGTAATTGGGCGAGGCCGCAGGGCGCACCACGCGCAGCGCGTAGTAGCCGGCCTGACCCGGCGCTTCCACCTCGAAGGTCTCGCTCTGGTTCGGCTGCGCAACCGTTTCTTCGCCCAGCTTACTGCCGCTGGACGCATAGAGCGCAGTCTGATAGCCCGATCCGAGCGGGATGCTGCGCAGCGTCACCACCAGGGTGCGCGGCTGCGCCAGGCCGAAGCGGTAGTAGTCGCGCAGATCGGTCGTACACTTGAAGTAGCCGCTGAAATCCTGGTTGAGCGGGAACGGCCCCCAAGCGGCCTCATACGTGTCGTTTGGCTCATAGGGGTCGCCTGGGCAGAGCGGCGTCGGCGTGGCGGTGGGCGTTCGGGTCGCGGTGGGCGTGTGCGTCACGGTGGGCGTCCGGGTTGGGGTGGGTGTAATGGTCGGTGTGGGCTGCTTGCTGATGTACGGCAGCAGAACGCGTCCGGCGCCGGACGCTGCGGTCGCAGTGGGGGTGGGTGTACGGGTCGGGGTGAACATGCGCGTGGGGTCCAGGTCGGTGTGCGCGTGGGTGTGCGGGTCGGTGTGCGCGTGGGCGTTCGAGTTGGCGTGACCGTGGGCGTGTTGGTTGGCCCACAGGGCGTGAACTGGTTGGGGGTGTAGCCGGCATCGTTGGTGAGCAGCACCATGTCGAGACGGCTGTAGGCCTCGCGCACGCCCATCGTCAGGGTGTGCGCGCCGGCGGAAAGATCGAACGGGGTAACGGGGTCATCCACCAGGCCCACGGCATCCCAGCCCCACGTCCACTGGCCGTTGAACTGGGGAATTTCGTATTGGACGCCCGCGGCTCCATCGAAGCCGACAAAAAAGGAGTTCTGGGTGTAGCTCAGCCCCATGCCGCGCGCCCACAGGTAATAGGTTCCGGTGCTGGGAACCGAAATCTGAAAATTGGCGGAACCGCCCGACCAACCCGAAGTGTAGTAGAGGTACTGGCAGGCGGACGCAGCGGCGTCGGTTGCTGTACTGATCGGCTGCGTCAATGCGCCGCTCTCCGCCTCCAGGTACCAGACGAACAGAGGAGCTGTCGTAGGCGTTCGGGTAGGCGTAGGTGTAGGGGTGTTCGTCGGGTTCGAGGTGACAACGGTCCCGTGAATGGTGAACGGGAGGCCCTGCACCGTGCTGGTTCCGTCGTCTACCACGTCGCCCCAGGCGCCGCTGGCATACTGCCTGGCATTGCCGGTTGTCGTTTGTCCGTTGATCGTGATGGGCAGCGCCCAGGGGCCTGTGAGGCTGTGACTACCGTCGCTTTGCCAATCGAGCCAATAGGCGCCCGGCGGCAGGTAGAAGCCGGCGGTCGCCCGTGTTCCCATGACCGGTCGCTGCGTATTACCGGGGGTGTTTTCCGCGCGGCGGTAGATTCCCCAGAAATCTGAGCGCGCCCAACGGTTGGTTGTCGCATCGCCGGCGATCACCTGGCTGCCGCCGTCACCAGGGCGGCCGTTCCAGATCCGAAAATTGACATGGTTGATGGTCGAAGTCGTAGAGGAGTTGGTCTGGTAAGCATAGAAGACAAAATAGTCAATCTGCCAGCCTCCTGGGGCATCCACGGTGAAATTATCGGCAACGCGAAAATTGTCCGTCACCTGGTGGGCAAAACCCAGCGTGGTCATGCCCAGCGAGCTGTTTTGCAGGACGCTCTCGTTCGCGCCGCCCGATCCGGTGCCGTAGCTGTTGATGATCGAACCATTGTCCCACAGCACAGCCTCTGGTTGGTTGACCGGACGATAGGGCACGGCAAGCACCGGCGCCGGCGACACGTCCTGAACATGCTCGCTGGGCGGCGGCGGAAGCGGCGGGGAAACCTCGGCCGCAAGCGTCACGAACCATGAGCGCCAGGCCAGGGCGAGGAATGCGATTGCTACAACCACCAGTGACTTTCGCATAGGGTACCTCACGGAATCGAAGTGGCGGTCGGGGGCTGCGGGGTGTCGGTCGGGTCGGGAATTGATGTATTGGTCGGCGGCACCGGCGTATCGGTTGGCGGCACGGGGGTGTCCGTTGGCGGTATGGGCGTATCGGTTGGGGGGACCGGGGTATTGGTTGGGGGAACGGGCGTGTTGGTCGGCGGCGCAGGCGTGTTCGTCGGCCGGACAGGGGTGTTGGTCGCGGGTGGCTGCGTCGGCGTGGGGGTGCGGGTGAACGTGGCCGTCGGGGTAGCCGTCGGGGTGACCGTGGCCGTCGCGGTGGGCGTGACCGTCGGCGCGCCGGTCGGCGTGGCCGAGGGGGTCACGATGGGGGTGGCGGTCGGAACGGCGGTATGGGTCGGCGTGGCCGTGAGCACGGGCAGGGGAGACGCGACGGCGGGCGCGGTGGGAACAGGCGTTGGCGTGGCCGTAGGGGGCGGCGCCGGAGTTCGAGTCGGACCGTCGGTGACAACGCCCCGTGGTCGCGTCAAGAGCACGCCGGCGAGGCCCAGGACGATGATGGCGGCCAGCGCGGCCACCAGGGGGAGCCAGGGCAGGCCCCGCCGCTGCTGTGGCGCCGCGCCCACGGTGACGCCAGGTGTTGAAACAGAGTCCGGACGCGGGGCAGGGGAGGTGGGCGCCGGTCCGGAAACCTGGGTTGCTCCCGGGCTGTCAGGCTGCGGTGTCTGGCGCAGCATTTGCGTGGCGGCCAGATCACCCGGCGAGGAGATGTCGCGTTCTGCCGCGGGTGTGACGCGCAGGGCAGGCGCTGGAGATGCCGGTGCAATTCCTGGCTGGCTGCCACGAGCACGGCCGCCGGGCACAGGCGATTTGCCGGCGCCTGGCCGCGGGCTTGGCTGGGTTGACGCCGCGCCCGGCTGTGGCTTGGGCGAGGCCGGCAAGACGGCAGCCTTCAGCCCTGGCGGCATCTTACCACTAGCAGCCAGGTCGAAGTCGGCGATCAACGGGGCGCCATGCTGATAGCGATCCTCTGGCCGTTTGGCCAGCGCCTTCAGCACCACGGCTTCGATAGACTTGGGCAGGTCGGGGCGCAAGGTGCGCAGAGGCGGCGGCGGTTCGTTGACGTGCGCGTAGGCAGTGGCCAGGGAGGAGGAGCGGACGAACGGAACCTGCCCGGTCAACATACGGTAGATGACCACGCCCAGGGAGTAGAGGTCGGTGCGGCCGTCCACCGGTTCGCCGCGGGCCTGTTCGGGCGCCATATAATCGGGCGTACCAACCACCACGCCGCTGCGGGTCAGCTTGCTACCCTCTCCGGCGCGTACCAGGCCAAAGTCCATCAAGGTGGCGCGGCCGTCCGGCCCGATCATGATGTTGGAAGGCTTGATGTCCCGATGCACGATGCCGGTGGAATGGGCATAGTCGAGCGCGTCCGCCACCTGGCGCACAACCTGCGCGGTCATGGGCACCGACATCGGCCCGCGGTTGACCAGCCATTGATCGAGCGTCACACCGTCGAGGTACTGCATGACGATGTAGTGCCACGACCCCTGCTGACCGACATCATGAATGGTGACAATGCCGGCATGGTGCAGGCCCGCAGCCGTGATCGCCTCGTAGCGGAAACGTTCCACGAACTGCTGGTCATAGGTGTATTCCAACGGCAGCACCTTGATGGCCACGGCCCGGCGCAGCATCACATCGAAGCCGCGATAGACCAAACCCATGCCGCCGCGACCGATTTCGGCTTGGATGTCGTATTTGTTGGCGAGAGTGGCGCCGAGTAACGTGTCCATATTACGTTAACTGCCTAAACACCACCTCCACCTCGCCAAAGCGCACGACGTCGCCGTCGGCCAGGGCGCGGGGCTGTTCGACCTTCTGGCCGTTGACGAAGGTGTTGTTGGCGCTGCCCAGGTCGAAGAGCATGAATTTATCATCCTGCAGGCGAATGCGCGCATGCTGCCGCGACACCGTGGCGTCGGTCAGGACGATGGTGTTGTTCTGCGTGCGGCCGATGTCGGTTTCGGCGCGCAGGTCATGGCGCTTGGACGGGTCCTTGCGCTCGATGAGCAGCGCGGCGTGTTTGAGCTTGGGCGTCCGGTCCAGGATCATGGTGCTGCCGGCCGGGGCGCCGGCGCCGGGGCGGGGCGGCTGAGGTGCGCCGCCAAAGGCAGGTGGGGCATAGCCGGCCCCTGGGCCAACGGTGGGTGCTGAGGTGGGCGCGGCGCCGCCGCCAGGGCCGACCGTTGCGGCGCCGGTCGGGGTGGCGCCAGGGCCAACGGTGGGAACACCACCACCACCACTACCACCACCACCGCCGAAGCCGGCGCTGCCTGTGACGGCCATACCGCCGGGCATCGGGCCGGACTGCGGAGCCTGCCAGCCGCCGTCGCTGGCGCCAAAGTCATAGTCGGCCTGGGCCTCGGTCGGCGCGTTACGCCGGCGCAGCCAGACGACCAACAGAACCAAGAGCGCGATGAGGAGTAAGGCCGCCACTGCAATCAGGGCGGCGGGCACAGGATTGTCCTGGATAAAGGTGATCAGATCGTCAATCACAGTTCCTCCTTCGGCGACGGGAGTGGGTGTGGGCGCAATAGGCGTGGCGGCGCCAGGCGTGGCGGTATCGCTGGGCGCAGCCGTTGCGCTCGGCGTGTCTGATGCCACAGTGGCTTCTCCCAATTGGAATTTCTTCTCGGCAAAGCCCTGCACGCGCGGCGCGCGCACACTGATCAGTAGACTGTGCGGGTTACCGTCCGACGCCAGACGCGACGCGTAGGTCAACTGGTATTCCAGCTTCATCTGATCGAGCACCTGCTGGAAGAGCGCCGAAAACTCCTCTGGGCCGGGCGCCTTGCGATATTCACCGCCCGTGCGCACCGCCAGACGTTTCAGGAACGTCTCATCCAGTTGATTGGTGCTGAGGCTGATCGGGAAAATCGGAATCTGGCTGCGGTTGGCCTCATTGATGACATCATCGGCCTTAAAGGTACTCACCTTGTCAATGCCATCGGTGATGACGATGATGGCACGCTGGCCGGGCTGCTGCGACGTGATCCGAATCACGCGGTAGAGCGCGTCATAGAGCGGCGTCGCGCGGTTGCCTTCCACGCTCAAAAAATTGATGACGTTCAGAATCTTGTTCTTGTCATTGCCAAAGGCCACTTCTACCGATTCGTCCAGGGTCAGATCGGTGGGCGATACCGACCGGTTGATGCCGAAAAACGCGGCGCGGTCGGGATCGCTATCCTTGTCCAGCAGTGCGTCGAGCAGATCGGCTGACGCGGACTTGGCCTCGTCCAGCGGTGTGCCCTTCATGCTGCCGCTCAGATCAACGACCAGGGCGATGGCGGTGACCACGTCGGGGTTGACCTGCGTGGCGACGCGCTCCGGCGGAAATGAGGTGTGCCCGTCTTCGACCAATTCGAACTGACCGGCTTCCAGGTCAGGAATCGGCACCCCGTTGGCATCTTGCACCGAGAGTAGCACAGACATTGTCGGGTGGGCGCTTGTATCAATCGTATTGATCGCGACACGGCCGGTTCCCTGGGCAGTGACCGCCACCACCAGGAGCCACGTCAACACCATTCCCAGGGCCAGAGCCTTTGCTCCCTTGCGCATAAGTCCTCCTAAACACACTTGAAGACGAGCGTTGTTTCGCCAAGCAGCAGGTAGTCGCCATCGTGCAACGTATGCCGGTAGACTCTGCTGCTTTCCTCGCGATAGGTGGCTTTCGAGCCGACGTAGGTGCCGTTGCGACTCGCCAGGTCAATCAGCGCGTATTGCACCTCGCCGTTTTCCGAGACATCGCTGCGAATCTTGAGATGCTGGCTGGAAACCGCGTTGTCGGCCACCACAATATCGTTGCTGCCAGGCACGCGCCCCAGGTTGGTCATCTCGGCCTGCAACTGATGAATACGCCCCCGGTCAGGGCCGTCCAGCACGACCAGCCAGGCGAAGGCGAGCGCGGCGCGGGCGCCCATCATCATGGTAGCGGCATCCCCGCGCCCGCCGGCCGGCGACGGGGCCGGAGGAGGCAGCGGCGGGTTCCAGGCGGGCGCCGCGGGCGGCGGTGGCGCGTTCCAGGCTGGCGGCGCGGGCGGCGGCGGCGCATTCCAGGCGGGCAGCGCGGGCGGCGGTGGGGCATTCCAGGCGGGCAGCTGACCGGGCCGCGGCGTCGGCTGATCGCTGCCTGGCATGGCGGTGCGCGCAAAGGGTGCGACGACCGGAGCCTGCGCACCGATCTGCATCGTGGCTGCTTCCGCGCCCGCGGGCAATGGATCGCCGCCCGGCATCGCGGTGCGTACAAAGGGTGTGGCGCCCGGAGCCTGCGCGCCGATCTGCATCGTGGCCGCTTCCGCGCCCGCGGGCGGCGATTGCGGCGTCAGGCCAACGCGGGGAGTAAGCTGGTCGGCGCCTGGCTTCGCCGTGTGCGCGAAGGGCGCGTCCTCCAGCGAGGACTCCTCCGCCTGTCGCCCTGTCTTGGCATTGGACATCTTCATCGTATTCTTATCATCCATGGTTCACCTCACTGATCTGGGGGCTGGAAAACATTCGTTCAAAAATCCACGCGGAGGACATTCTCACCAATGGTAATCAAGTCGCCGGCGTGCAGCGCCACCTGGCTGCGCCTGATGTGCGTCTGATTGACCCAGGTGCCGTTGGTGGAGGTGTCTTCCAGCCAGACGCCATCCGGCCGCACACGAATCTGCGCATGGGCGCGCGAGACCTGCGTATCTTCGGGGTTGAAATCCTGCCGCCCGAGCGTCAGGCTGTCATTGATCTGCCATTGGCGGCCGGCGGCCGGGCCACCCAGCGCCGTCAGGCGGGCGATGGTCGCCGGCGTGGGAGAAGGCGTCGGGCCAGGCCGGCTGCGCGCTGTTCCCTTGAGCACCAGGAGCGCCTGCCCCATGCGGTGTCCGTCGGGAAAGCGCTGCTGCCAATGCTTCTCCAGCGCCTTGAGCGCCACGCCTTCCAGGTCGGTCGAGATCGTCGCCACGCGCTGGCTGGGCGGGACGGGCGTGGCGCGAAGGTGCTGGTCTATCACGGTCATGGCCGAGCGCCAGTCATGACTATTGGGCGGCAGGGGAAAGGGCACGCGGCCGGTCAGCAGCTCATAGAGCACGATCCCGAGGGAATAGACATCGCTGGCGGCCTGCACCGGTTCGCCTTTGGCCTGTTCGGGCGACATATACTCCGGCGTTCCTACCAGCTTATTTTGCGTCACTGCGACCGCGGATGTCAAACGCGCGATGCCGAAATCAACGATCTTGACCGTGCCGTCAGGCTCGATGAGAACATTCTCCGGCTTGACATCGCGGTGGATGATGTTGGCCGCGTGGGCAAAGCCCAGGGCGTCGCAGACTTGCGTCATGACGCGCACGATCTCGACTTCCGGCACGGCCCCCTGGTTCAAGCGCTGGCGCAGCGACACCCCATTGACGAAGTCCATCACCAGGTAGAGCTGCCCGTCGGCGCTGCGGTTGAACTCATGGACGGTGACGATATGGGGGTGGTTGCGCAGGCGTGGCCCGATCTCTTTGCCCTCGGCTTCGAACTTCTGCACCAGGTAGGGATCGGCCGTTTGTAGAATCTTGATCGCCACGGTGCGGCCGTCGGCAGCGTGCGCCTTGAAGACCCGCGACATGCCACCCTGCCCGATCTGCTGTTCCAACCAGTATGGCCCAAACTGAACGGCGCCGGTGATGTGGGCCAGGGGATGCGGTGAATCGTGCGGTGGTTCGATCGCCGTCGGCGGCAGGGAGGGCGCCACCAGGAGCGCCTGATCGGAAAAGATCCATTCGGTGGCGCCGAGTTGCACGTGTTGGCCGGGGAGCAGGGCATGGCGTCCGATACGTTGGCCGTCCACCCAGGTACCGTTGGCGCTCTCGCGATCGTTCAGCAGCCAGGCGTCATCCTCCCAGTGAATTTCGGCGTGGTGGCGGGAGACGAGCAGCTCATCGGCCAGCACGAACTGATTATCGGAGCTGCGGCCCAGCGTCAGGCCGGCGGGGGTCAAGGTGATGGTATGGCCCTGGTAGCGCCCGGACAGCCCGTGCAAATAGGCGGGCGGTGCGGTGGGCTTGAGCGTTGGTGCGCGGCCGGCCTTGTCATCGGCCACGGGCGGTGCGACTTCCGGCGGTGGCGGCGTCGCGCGGCGCTTGGGTTGGCGTCTGAGGATGCGCGCCAATAGAACCAGGAAAACGAAGAACGTTCCCAGGGCCAGAATCAGAAGCCCAAAAAGCCAGGTGTCAGGTAGCAAGACGGGAGCTCCTTGCAATCGCCGGTTCGTCGCCGGCCGGTCAAAGTGGCACAGATGAGCCGCGGCGGCTCTGGGAGGAATTATAGCAGAGGGAGGGAGGATGTGCAATATGGGGTGGGGTTTGGGGGAACATCACGCGGTCTTGATAGGCCGCCCCTCGGCTTCCAGGACCAGCAAGCGGACGAAGTAAGCAACGAAACCGAGGCTTCCCACCACGCACGCAGCGCCAGTCAGGCAGTTGGGGAGCATCCAGGCCATATCGGCCTGGAAGGAGCCGAGCGTTTGCATCGTCAGCATCTGTTCGATGCTGCCAAACCGGCTGGCAAATAAGAAAATCAACAGCGGGTTGAGAAACCAGGAAATACCTAGCAGCCATAGACTGGCATCGCGGCGTAGCATCCACACGATGAAGACCACAGGCGCCGCCAACAAGAGGTGCAGTCCAAGCAGTGCGCAGAGCAAATCAACGCGCATCGAGATCATGGGTTCCAGGCGCGCCGCCAGCCAGTTGCTGCCCTGCTGAAAATAAGCCCACAATACCACGGTCAGCGCGGCGACCAGTAAGAGGCCCGGCCGCTGTGCAAAAAAATCACGCTGTACGATGACCAGGGCTGGCGCAAGCAATAGACTGACCACGGCCATGATCTGGAGAATCGAAGCCAGGGTCGCGTTGCCCGGGTCGGGCCAGGCAACCAACGTCAGCATCAGCAACAGGTAGAGAGCAACCACCAGCCATTTCAGTTTCGCACGCATCGGTCAATCCTCTGAGTTTAGCGTATAACGCGCCAGCAGCCAGTCGTTGAGGGGCTGATGGCAATTGGGGCATAAACGGCCCAACGTGAACGACTCAACCTGCGCGCCGCATGAGCAGCGTCCATGCCAACGCCTGTGCAGGAGGAGGAACGTGGTCAGACCAAACCCCAGAAGCAAGGCGGCAGCCAGGATGCCGAGACCTTGTATGCCCAACAAATCACGCAGGTCGCCAAAGAGAGGAACGACCAGCAAAGGCAAGACGCCGCCCCACAAGCCCGCGGCCAGAAGTCCCGTGATTCCCCAACTGATGACCACAAACCGTCGCCCAAGCCACGGCGCAGCGAACCAGGCCAACACGCGTTGTTTGAGTGCGGCGTCCAAACGGAGCAGCGGCCAAAGCAAAAGGGGCAATCCCAACAGATTGAACACGAAAGGAAGCCAAACGTACAGCCAGGCCGGCAAAGGAAGGCTCATGTCTAGCTGCCCACCCTCGCCCAAGACGGCGCTGCTAATGCGCAGCAGCTCTTCCAGGGGAATCAAGCCAGACCAGAGCGTCAGTGAAAGCACCGCAGTGAGCAAGAAACGCTCACCCAGGATCACTGCGCCGTAGGTGAAAAGGGCAGTCCGCTGCGCCTGCAAGAACGATTTCTGTCCGCCCTGGGTGCATAACAGCGGCAGCAAAGAGACAGAAAGCAAGACAAAACCGAGGATGAAGATCGTAGGCGAGCCTGGCTCTGGCACAAATGAGGCGGACAGGGCTGAACCGAGGATCAACTCGAGGCAAAGTACGGCCAGGGCAGCCGTGACGCCTATCGTGACCGGTGAACCGTACAAAGTTTCTGGGTGCGCCAGGCAGTCGAAGCGCTCGTCCCACGTGGGATGAAAACGGGGCATTCGCAAAGCCAGTCGCGACCGCCATCGCCGCTGATCTGAACTTGCAGGAGATTCCGCAGCAGCCGATTGCAGGCGGCGGTGTTGGTCGCTGTATTCGATGGCCTCCAACAGGGCGTCTGCATCCCCGAGCCAGGCGGCGGTGCGGGCGTCTGCATAGAACTCACGCGTGCGCACGATATGGCGCCAAAAATAGACCAACAGGATGAGGCCGCCGAGCACGAATGGCCCATGGGCGCTCAAGTTGAAGGCCTCATAGCGCAGCCAGACCGAGACGCCTTGCAGCATCTGTGGGTTGTCGCAAACGACATCGACGCGGCCGGGGATGAAAGGGCGTAGCCAATCGCACACCTGGGGCCAGCGGCCGCTGATCTCCGTCATGCCGCGCACAAGTGTGTTGTAAATCAACGGCACCTGGAGATAGAGCAAGAAATCGAGGGCCATGAACACGATGGCGACGATGATGACGCTTTGAGAGAAGAAGGTCATCCAGGCATCGCGATTGCGAAAGTGACTCAGTTCATGCAAGAGAACGGCTTTGGCGCGGTCGGCGCGTGAGGCGATGCCACTCTCCATATCGGCAAACAGGGAAACTGCCAGCCCAGTTGGCAAAGCCAGGGCGCGTCTTGTCCACGTGCCAAAAGCGTGCGCTGAATCGAGGTTGGGGTTCAGCAGAACCTGAGGAGGCCGCCCGACGCCATTGACCCGCGCCAGCTCCTCGGTGAGTGCCTGCAAAGGGCGTAATTCAGGGGTAAGCGGCTGCAAGTTTTCGGCCTGACGGGCGGGAAGAGCGAGAAAACGGCGCAGGGGGAGCAGCAGCATGACCACGAATAACTGTGCGCCGCAAATGGGCGTCTGCCAGAACAGGCTGGCAACAACGGGCACAAACAAGATGAGCACGATCAAACCGAACAAGAGCGTCGTGCGCGTCGGCAGAGCAAAGATATTGAGACGTGTCGGCATGCCCAACCTCCGAAGGTAAAACCCGGCGGCCCAGGCCGGGCGCCTGTCAGGCTTCGACCCTTTCGATGGGCGCCGAACGGGCCAGGGAACGGGCATCATGCAGGATCAATGTCGTAAAGTGTTCGACAAAACTGTGAGCCTGATCTCCGTCAAGCCCAACCGTTTGGGCGGCCCGTGTCGCTTCTTGGTGAATCAAGGCCAGTGTTGTTCGTTCCAGCGGCTGCGCGGTCCAGGCCGCCGGGGGCAGTGATCGGCTGAGTGCTTCCGCGGCCAGGTACGTGGCGATCAAGAGGTCGCGTGAAGGCGATGGCTCACTTTCGTCCACGGCAAGTGGCTGCGGAGCTGCAGCCGACGCCAGGCGAAACTGTCCGCCGAGTTCAGCCACGCGATCAAAGAACGGATCCAACTGGTATCTCAAGCGTCGCTGCTGTACAGACGACAACAGCGTCTTGACCAGCGCCTGGGTCATGGTCGTCACGGCCTGGCGCAGGCGGTCGGCGCGGGGCTGCAAGAACCACAGGTCAGGCTGACCGGCGCCGGCGGGGAGAGGCATAGGCCCAGCCTCCTGCCATGACATCGCCTCCTGCAGGGCTACCAGCTCCTGGGCGCAACTTGGGCAGGTATTGAGGTGAGCCGTCAGCTCAGGGTACTGTTGCGCAACCGGCAACCCCAGGCGCTCAGCCTCGCAATAGGTGGGCAGTTGGGCCAGAACCTCGTCATGGGTCAGGCCGCCGCCGTCGCCGGTAAGCGCGCGGCGCAGGCGTTCGACGCCGGCTGAATGGGGCTGACTGTCTGACTGATGCGCGGTCATACGATATTCCTCCCCAGGCTGCAGGGGTGATCAACGAACGGTCGGTTCGACCAGGGCAGATTCTCGCGCCATAGCATGGTTTCAAGCAAATCGGCGTGGTCAGCCGCGCAGGCTGTGCAAGTCGCCAGGTGGTCGCGCAGGTCGGCGAAACGTTCCTGATGGGCGATGTCACACAACTCTGCATCCACAAAGGTGGGCAGCCAATCCTGCACCAGTTGGCAGGCAAAATGAGTCAGCGGTGTTGTAGAGATGCCGATTGGCTTCATGCCGCACCTCCAGCGAACCAGGCGCCCAGTTCGCCGCACTCCCGCAGGCGTTCCAGCGCCTTGAATTTCTTGAGCGATACCCAATTGGGTGTGCGGCCGATCTGATCGGCCAGGATCTTGATGCTGGCATCATCGCGAAAAACGGCCAGGATGATGGCGAATTCATCTGGCCGCGACAGGCAACGTCGCACGATAACCCAAAAATCGCTGTAAGTTAGCGCAGGGAATTCGGCAGCGAAGCGAACATCGTCCTCATCTTCATCTTCAATGATGGGATTGACGGTATTTTCTACATGGTTGGCGCGTCGGCGGTACCACTGCCCGATTTCACGCTCCAGGATGCGAATGCTCCAGAGTAGAAAGGCACCCGGGTCGGTCAAGGGCTGCGGCTTGCTCCGAAAAGCGTGCCAGATATTGAATAGCGCCTGTTGGGTGAGGTCGTCGGCCAGCTCCGGCCCGATCTTACGTTCAGCGATGGGGCGCAACCAAGCCCAAATCTCACGATAAGCCTGGGTCATGACCAACGTATCATCAGTCTTGAGAGCATCGTGTAGAACGATGCAGTATTGATTAATGACCGCACGCTCGATAAGCTCGTCCTCTGCCAGGCGGCTGCCCTGAGTGAGCAATTCCGCGACGCGACGGCAGACCCGTTGTCCGAATTCGTCCCAGGTTATTCCGACGGCGTCGAAGTCCAGGAGCCGCCAACCCCGACTGGCGAGGATACGTCGCGTCGCGGCGTGGCAACGATCAACAAGAAGTGGGGGCAAAGGTTGTGTCATAGTGTACTCCAGTCACGCAGGGGGATCCGTGCTTTCAAGCCGTCATGATGGCACGATTAAGCCAGTCGCCAAATTCCAGCATGTCCAGGACTGTCATGGATGTTAGTTCACCGTTGCTTGCCTTGTCAATTTCATCAACTTCGCCCAACAACACGAGTACGGCTTGGGTCGGAGGCAGGTGGAGGAACTGGGCATTGATCGTTCGAAAGTGTTTGACATACGATTGCCAGTCGCCGGTCTTGCACTCGACCCAAAACACTTTGTCGGCGGTTCCGAGTAGCATGTCGAATTCAGCCTCGCTCTGATCCGGCAAGGTCAGATGGGCGCACGACAAGGCCTGCTCATAGTGCCAAGCCCCAGTACGCTTTTCAACCACCTGGCGCGTTACCTGTAATACATACCGCTCAAGCCATCCCCCCGTCAGGAAATTCTGCACATGTCCAGTCTTCTTGCGGATCGAAAAGGATAGATTCCCGGTGACGCAGGTACTCGAAAGTGGACAAGAAGCCGCTGCTGTGCAGCATCGTCCCTAATTGAAAGATCGCGTGAAAGGTGTTCTTGGGCAAATCGCGTACTGGGAACCAACGCCACTTGTTGTAGCCTCCGCTGGCGCGACGCTTGAGGGCTTGGTAGAAAGGCGCCACGGTGGCGAAATGATCGCCCATGTAAAGTGCGATGCGGTCAGCGGCCGCGTCTGAGGGGCTTAGTTGACGGGCCGTGCGCAGCTTGATACCGCGCCCCGTCAGCCAGGCCTGGGGATCAAGCCAAGCTCCGTCCACGGGCGAAGGTTCGTGCGCCGGAGGCATCTCCTTTTGTGCCCGACGCTCGTCAAAGGTCATCTGCTGCAGCAAATCAACCTGGACGTCGCCAATCGTACGCTGGACAGCTTCCAACTTGATGAGCGATTTTTGCGCTATCTGATCCCAGCCATTGTGCTCATCATCCGTCAGGATGTCAAGCAAAGTCATTTGCACGCGGCCGACATCCGCCTGCAGTGCTTCCAGCGTCTTGATCGTCGTATCAATGGTGAGGTTAATGTCAGTCACGGTTGTCTGCCTTTCATGATTCCTCGCGGGGCACCGAAGCAGCGAACATGACGAGTAAGATCGCCGGGATAGCCAGGGCCAATGCGCCGCCCACTACGAGCACATCCTGATGGATGAACGATGCTCTGAACTCATCGGTGGTGCGCATCGTCAGTCCTCGCAGCACGCCGAAGTAGCTGATCGGCAAGATAAGAGCCAAAATCATGGCATCGAAGTTGGGTGCGCTATTACCACCGAACATCGCGATAGAGGCATTGCGTACCGCGACAGGCAGTATGCCGGCAAAAATGTGCATCGGGGAAATGCTGTTGGCCACGAGGGATGTCTCAGACCAGGCCTGGTCAACGGACCTGGATGCTTCACCAGACCCTAAGCATACCCATAAGATCAGGGCCAGGGATAAGCCGACGGAAAAGGCGCCCAGCAAGATGCCTTTTTGTCCGGTGCCGCTATGCCACGCCGCGCGGAATTGATCCAGAAGCATGGAGCCTAACGTGCCGACGACGATGAGAACAGCGCCGACAATCAGGAGCACGAAACCCACGGGGATCAGTATTTTGGGAATCAGCACATGGAAAATCCAGCCAACAATGGTGCCGATCAGCCAACCCAGCCAATTCAAGATGCTACCAAAAATACCCAGCACGAAGAGGAGTGCAGACCATAACCATTGCCCAAGCACGAGTAAGATATCGCGCAGGAAATACCCGGCAATCGCAGCCAGCAACGCAATCACGACACCGCCATAGCCGAAACGGCGCACCAGGACAATCATCCCCCACACGACGAGCGCAATCACAGCAACAATCAGCAGGATTGGCAATAAGAAATTGATGATCGGCAGCAGGAAACCCCAAATGGCCGTGAGGATGCGTACGATAAACGTCCACACTGCGCCCAGGATGCCAACGAGGAAGTTCCAAATACGCAGCAGAAAGCGCAGCACGGCCATCAGAACGCCCCCGAGAACCACGAGCAACACGCCGAGCCACGCCAGAATTCCGATGCTCGCAGCGCCGGTCGTCAGGCCCAACAAACCGCTGAAGGTGATCCGCAGGTTGAGACGGATCAGCGAAAGCAGGGCAATGAATCCCAGGCAGACCCATACGCCATAAAAACACAACACCAGGAGATCATGAAACAGCGACAAGTGCGAAGCGTTTAGGCTGGCCAGGAAACGCTGCGGCCACCATGAGATTCGCACAATCGTTTCGGCCAGCCACGATGATGAGAGCCAATGGTGAGCCGCGTAGCGCAGAAAGCCATCGAAGTTGAAAAAGGCAAAAACGATCCCAAAAGTGACATCCAAGAGGAGCACCGAGATATTTGGACGTTTCATATAGTTGGAAACCTGCTCCATTTCCGCACATAGTCAAGCATGGGCAGAAGATGCATTTTCTCAAGGCTGCGCCGTGCGAGCTGAAACCCCTGGCCATAGACGGGATTTTCGTTCTTGTCCATCAGCGCCAACCGATACGCGGCTTCTGGCGTGTTCTGCTGCTTGAGCCACAGATACTCGGCCAGTTCACAGAGGCCTTCTTCGACCACCGGTTCCAGATCGGGGAAGGCATTCATGAAGAGGTAGATATGCATCAACTCGTGCGCGGCCACCGCGGTAAAATGCTCGCGGGGCAGGCCGGACAGAATCAGGATGGCCTCCACCTGGCGTTCGACAATCTGTCCGTTGCGCGTGAGGGTATGGTGGCAGGCCATGCCGGTTGGCTGTTTGCTGTACGACTTGGTGGAGCGCCGGTTCAACTCCTGCTGATCCACCAAACGCAACGGCGTCTCGGCCGGGCCAATCTCCAGGCCGAGTCGAGCCAACGCCCTGCGCACCTGCATGAGCGCCGGCTGCCCTTGCGCCGCCGTGTCAATGGCAGTCTGGCGACAACGATTACAGATGGAGTGCCCATCATCGTAGCGCACGCCGCCGCGGGTCAGACGCTCACAAATGAACCGATGACAACTGTAGCACTCTGCCAGGCCGGCCGAGTGTTCGGCGCAATAGGTGTCGCCCCAGGCGTTGATCTGATACGCGCCCTTGAGAATTTCACCGCCGATCGCGCAACGCTTGCCGAACTTCTGCCAGTAGTGGGTTTCGCAGTAGACCTTGTCATCCTTCTCGAAGTATCGGTTCTGGCCAAGCAGCTCACCAGAGGCGCAGCGCCGACCGAACAACTCATCGAAGTCCCGTTTGCAGTACGCCTTACCATTGCGTTCATAAAAACTGCCTCCATCGAAGGGTTGACGGCACTGAGCGCAAATGAAGTGCGAGGGGTGCCAGGCTTTCCCCAGGGCTGTCGTGTAGTCGCCGATAACTGGCTTTCCGCAGTAAGCGCAACGCGGGCTATTTCCCTTCAAGATCTTCTCCTGGAGTTTACACTCTCGATTGTGACATTCGTAAAAACATGAAGAACTCTCATAGACACTCTAGCGTGGGCGATACCGCCAGACTACAAAAGCCGATCCGCCGAGCAGCATGAATGCCATGCCACACAGTTGATTGAGTGTCTCCTCGATCTGTTTTTGTATCATCTCATCAATTTGGCGCTGCAGATCATTCAGCCACTGTGCAATCTGCCGTTCGATTGTAGTGCGTTGGTCCTCCCACCAGTAGGTGATTTTCGCCTGCTGGCTTTGCCACCAGTTCTCAATACGTGCCTGTAAGTCATGCCAAAATGCCTGCCAACCGCTGCGCGGTTCAAAGATCAAAAAAACTGGCCGCTCGTTGAGCGGAACAATCACTGAGCTGTTGGTCACTGTCAGTAGCCGACCGGCGCTGGGTGATAGATCCAGCGCATCAACAGCATAGAGATAGGCCGTATCTGCGCTCAGGTTGCTAACGGTGATGTTACGGGTGGTCATGCCGCCACGCGCTTTCCAAAGCACCGCAGTCTGTCGGCCATCTCTAGAGAAACGATACTCGTAGACGTCATCGTCGTTAGGACGGCCAAGATCGTCTTGACCTTGCACTTGGCCCAGGGGTTGGCTATTCGCGAGCAGGGCAGACAGGTTGCCAAGGGTTCGTTGTCCGGATGGCCCCAGGTCGAAGCTGTGATCTTGGGCATTGGTTTGAGTAAACCAAAACACCTTTTCCACGCCAGCTTCAGACAGAAGGGGCACGTACGTACGAGCAACATAGGCAGCCTCGATCACATCGGCTGTCGTACTGTGAACAGTGGCCCAATGATTGAGCCAGTCACGGTTCCAGCCGATCTCGGTGATCCAAAGTGGTTTGGGTCTCAAGCGATTGGTAAGATCGAGCACACCCCGCACCTCGGTCAACACACTCAAGGGTGTTGTCGTGGTTGCGCACGTTTTGGTAAACAGATTGTAGTGCAGGCCGCGTTCAATGAATGCGTCAGGGGCAAAACCGTTCGAATCGGGGCTGTTGTGGTAGGGATGAATCGCTACAACGTCGAATGTGTCCCAGGCGCCGGCCTCGTGCAGGTCTATCAGGTATTTCTGATAGTTCCTGGCGCAATCGGCCAGATCACCATAGTAGCCAGCGAGGCCTCCCAGAATCACTGTATCGTTACGGTCGTGCTGCTTAATGATGTCGTGGGCGATGCGCAACATGTGGGCGTAAAGGATGGCATCCGGTTCGGCTGGGCCATCGCGACTGCTGGAATCAGCCGTTTCGATGACCACCTTACCCCAAAAATCACGGCTGTTCATTTCATTCTCGATTTCCCAATAGTCAATACGATCACCAAAGCGATTGACCACGGTTTGTACGTAGGTTTGCCAGTGGGTGAGTAACTCGCTGGGGTTGACCCGATAGCCATGCGCAGGATTGCCGCTCAGATAACGCGGCCCATAGTCAAGCAGGGCGACCATCTCGATGTTTCGTGCTGCCAGTTCGCTGAGAAGCCGATCGAAGTCGTGATCAATGTCAGGGCTGTAATGGTATTGCCAGCGAAAGGCTTGTTCCTCCGGTTCCACCAATTCCCAGGGAATCTCTTCACGCGCCCAATGAATCCCCATTCGTTGCTGGGCATCGATTGCGGTTGTGAGGCCCTGCGTCCCCAGTTGAATATGCGGCGACATGATGCCGAAGCCATCAATGCGGGTCTTCTGCGGGATGGCTGCACCCGGAGCGCCTGGTAGGGGGCTATCGAGGCAATTGACCGGTACGTTCAAGAATGCCAGGATGGCCCGGGCGATAGCTGCGGCAAAATCGGCGCGCCGATGGCGCAGGAGATTGCCGTCGCCGTCCATGTAGGCCAGCTCGACGAGCGCTGACGGCGCCTGCCACCAGTGGATGTACAGCCCACCGTGACGGTTGGCTGTTTCCGGTTTGCTGCCATGATTAGTGAGCGCCAGGTCGGCGGCAACCTGGCTGGCCAGCAGATTGGCCAATTGCTGACTCTGTGCGTCGTTACCACTGACGCCGTTGACCGTGTACCAGGCCTCGGTACCGCTAATCGCAGGGTCGCCGCTGGCGTTACTATGAATTGACACGCCCAGCGCCGGCCGGTAGAAGTTCACGATCTCGTCAACGTCTTCGAGAGTGTGAGCAGAGTCATCGCCAGTACGCGTCAACAGCACAGTAACCGGACAGCGAGCCAGGCGGGCGCGGGTGAGGTGCGCAACGTCAAGGTTGATGTCTTTTTCGATCAAGTCCCTGCGTACCGCACCGCTGTCAATCGGCCCACCGACGCTGGCTGCCCAACCGTGACCTGGGCTAAGGATGACCAGGGGGTCAGCGGACTGGGCGGAGACGTTAGGAAGCCCATGGGATAGCATGATACGAACGACACAAACAATGACGCCAACAACGAGCGTCGTTCGACCCGCCAGCAAGCGCGATCTATTGAGCAGTGAGTTGTTCATATGCCGTTTTGGTTGCGATTCGTAGATAACAAACAGAATAGCTGGAATTACCAGGGCCATGGCGCCGCCAACAGCCTGATCGAATGACAATGCGCCATGTCGTCCTCAATAACGACGGACTGGCTGGCGAGCGTTGGTGGGCTCGTTCAGGACGGCAATACCCGCTGCTGTCGTGATGGCAAAACCAAGCACCGCGCCCCAGAAGCCCCAGGCCAGATGGACGCCGAGCACGGATGTCAGTAATCCGCCGAATGAACCGGCGCCAAGCCCCAGGCGTTGAACAGAGGGGGCGCTGACGAGCAACAGGGCCAGCAGCAGCCCGCCTCCGGCCGCGCCGGCCCAACCGGCCACCAGGCGCAGCGAGTCGGATCGAACGAATGGGCTGGCCGCAGTCAGTAGAAAACAAGACCCCGCAACGGCCAGCGCCAGCATGATCAACCAGCGTACCCAGGCGCCCAGAAACGGAAAGGAAAGCAAATCGGTTGCAGAAGGGGCGGTCACCGTCTGCAACCAATCCGCAATCTGAGGAACCGGCGCGGGCGCCAGGGTGCGAGCGGCGGTCAGCAGCGCGCCGACCGTTCCTTGCAGCAACGGCGGCAACGCCACTGGTTCGACCACGAGCCAGGGGGGAACCAGCAGGGCAAACAACACCCAGGCTGTGGAAACGAGTAATAGCCAACGTGACATAGATGTCCTCTGGTTCGCTCTCTGACCGCATCAACGCATCATCTTCAGGATGACAGTCTCCAGTTCATCACATTCGTTGATCAAGGCTCTGACAACCGACGCAAAGTAGTTGCTGTCAATCAAGTCCTGCTCGGCATTGTGCATGCACGAATACACCTGCTTTCCGCCAATTTCCTCGATGCACCAGAAACCGATCTTCTTCTCGGAGCTGCGCTTGAGGAGGATCGTGGAGATATGATGCGGCACCTGATCATAGGAGTCGAAGATGAACATGCTGGGCACGGAGAATTCCAGCGTCTTGTCATATTTGATGACATAGCAAGTCTGCGTACGCTGAGATCCCATGTTGAAACGCAAAATAGCGCGGGCATCGTTGAGGTCTGCGATCTTCCAGCCCTGGCGAGCGCAGTATTGCTGAATGGTCGTGCGGAAATTGGAGCCACTAAACAATTGTGCGAGTGACATGTGGTAATAACCTCCTCTGATAATCGGGCACAGAACCGTGTGACGCGCCCATCTCAGCGACTGCCGCGGTGCGCGTCACACGGTGTGCATAAGGCTTAGCTCATTCGATCCAACGCACGTTGTCCACCCCAACGTGCTATGATTTTATCATCATACTGATCGGCAGTGACAACCACCGCCATGACCGATGCTTTCAATTCAGGCTTGTCGCAGGTAGAACCAACGATGGCGTGCTCGAAGAATACATCGTCATCGCTGTCCAGGCCAAACCCGCCAAAGCGCATGTTGTCGGTCTCCCGGAGTAAGAAGTGCATCAGCTCCGATGTCGCCTCCGCACCCGTCACCACATAGGCGCGCGTATTGATGGTGGCGTCGTCGTTACCCCAGGGAATGACTCCAACCTGGGCAACGGCAGAACCAATCACAACCGCCATGGCCGGCGCGTCAGTGCGCAGCATGACGAATTCACCGAACAGTTCCTTCATCCACGGTACGATCTTCTCGTAACAGGCCTTTTGCGCGGCCGAGCGAAATTCCATGATACAGTCCTTTCTGTTCTATAGCGTCTCGACATGAACCACACTCTCGTGATAAGCTACACGTAACGAAGTTGCCTCCTTTCCGGGCACTGATGGCAAGTAACGAATCAATGCTGGCGCCACTTGTTCATCCAGCAGACGCTCCCAATCGCGCTGATTGCTGATGGTTCGTTGGTAGGTCATCAGCCAATCAAGCAAGCTGTCGTCCCATTGCAGATCAAGGCCCAGCTTGGAAAAGCGCGCCGTGATATCGGCCAAGAGGTTGTGTCGAAGCCAGGAGCGTCCGGTCAACGGTTGCTGCTGTAATTGGGTGATCACAACATCCACTTGCGCCAATAACTCGGGCCCCAGAATGGACTCCAGATTTCGCAATTCTGCCGCGACGGGTGCTTGGGCCGATGCGTGGAATCCAAGCGGCTGCACAGTCAGCAATGGCACATCAACGGTGAGAATCGTAATCGTGTCACTCAAGTAGCTGCGCTTACCGCGACTGTTCGTCAGGAAACCATCGCTCAGCGCTTGCGTCCACACATCACGAATGGTCGGGTGGCAGGCATGGACATGCTGGCACAGCACAACGCACCAGGGGGTTTGGGACAGACGATCGAGGAGCAATGAGTCGGCATAACCGACATAGCCCGGCGGTGCTCCAATCAGCATCGTCACATCGGCCGGATGCACGAAGCGGCTGAAATCAAGCGGCAGCACGCGCTCGGCCGATCCAAACAAGGTCTCAGCCACGACGGTTGCCACATCGGCTGCCGCGTGGACCGCGTCACCAGCCAATAACACAATAGCGTTGGGGCGTGTGGGGCGCAAATCGAGACCGCGTGCTGTAACTTCCAGGCGACCCACAAGCCGGTCAACACTTTGGTCATCCAGGCGGGTGCGGGCGGTCAACTGCTGGCGCAGACTATTCAGTCCGGCGCTGGCCTCTGGCGGCATGCCGATGAGGCGCTCGGCCACCGCACGGGCGTCAGCGACTTCTACAACTTGTTTGCCTTGGGTGAGACTGTAGGCCACCGTTTGTTCCAGCAGGTCAATTCCCTTGTCAGGAAAGTGGCGGTTGCGCAGGTAGTGTTGCGCGAAATCCACCAACCAGGGCAAGACGCCGTCGCCAACCTGGACATGATGTGACTGCATCAACTCGTTGCGTAAACTGACCAGCACCGCCAGTGTCTGGGATGCCGTCAGTTCCTGGACACGAATCGGTTGAAAGCGCCGCTCCAGCGCCGCGTCTGGTTCGATGAAGCGCCGGTACTCGTCATCGGTCGTGGCCGCAATACAGGCGATCTCGCCGCGCGCCAGGGCCGGTTTGAGCAGACTGGCAAGGTCATTGAGGCTCGGCATGCCGCCGGCGCCAATGAGGGTATGGACCTCATCAATGAAGAGAATGACGCCATCCTGGCTTGCCTCATGCAGAAGCGCCTGCATACGTTTTTCCAAGTCACCCACCATGTGCCCGCCCACAATGAGGGTCGAGGGCTGCAGCGCGATCAAACGAGCACCGAGCAAGGCGTCAGGCACGCCGCCACGCACGATCCGCTGTGCGAGGCCTTCCACCACGGCCGTCTTGCCAACGCCGGCTGGGCCGACCAGCAAAGGATTACGCTTGGTGCGCCGGCACAGGGTTTCGGTCATCAATTGGACTTCGGTCTCGCGTCCGATGATCTGGCTGAGCCGCCCTTCTGCCGCCTGGCGAGTGACATCGCGTCCAAATTGCTCGAGGAGGGGCGTGCGTTGACTCAGACGCGGCTCGTACTTGAATTGAGGGACGGGCGATGATAGTTCGCCTTCAGAGCCGATAGATGGTAATGCGGACATCGTATCCGGCCCTGGTGCAACTGGCAGCGCACCATCGCCCACCAACATGTAGTCGGCCGCGGCTAGAATCGTAACCGCCAAATCCCGTTCGGCAATACGGCTCTTGCCGCGGGCGACGGCCTGTTGGGCTGCCCGCTCGACAACCATCTCCTGGCTAAGCACTTCCCCGGTGCGTCCTGTGAGCAACTGGTCCGCAAGATACTTTTCCAGGGCAGAGGCGATAAAGCCCTTGGCCAGGGCCTCAGCCATCGCGCCGTGGCGCTCCATCAGCACCAACAGCCAGTGATTGACGCCAAGCTGTGCATGCTTGTTTTTCGTCTGCTGCTGCAAGGCGCCCTCTACCAGGCGCTGCGCCCCTTCGGCCAGCGGTAGAGCACCTGACCCCGACTCGGGCATGGTTTATCCTCCTCGAGTAACGCTTACCCTGCAATCCAGTTCGAGCAGAATTGGCAGGATAGATAGGACTGTCGTCACCAGGTCCGGCCAGCGACTCAGCCGCCCTGTAATTGGCTGTACAAAACAAAGACCACAATCAGCACTACAATGACACCCAGGAGGATCATCATCCCCCGTTGGTTCTTGATCTTCTGAATCTCTTGCTGAGTTGCCTGGATGTCGGCCTCCGCGCGTGCAATGCGCGACAGTTCGGTCTGCAACTGCTGCAATGCCACCGCCAGTTCATCGGGCGCCACGTGTCCCGGGGTCAGCGCGGCGAGGGCCGTTACGACGCCGTCAAATTTGATCTGGGATTCCAGTTGCGCCAGGGCCGCGCCGTGGCCTGACGCCTCATCGTACGCAGCCCAGATCTGGCCGCGTTCAGCAATTGCCCGGTCCAAATCACTTGTCAGAATTACTCCCGATCCTGCCATCGCAGTCACTCCTTCATCTATCCAATGATCCAATGATCCAATGATCCAATGATTAGCCGCATGAGGCGTTCGCCTCTCGAATCAATGACTGAACTTGTGGAAACTTGCCGCGGGCGTCAGCATGATAACGCGCATAAACGTCATAGTGCCCATAAGCCCCCTGCAAGTCCTGGTTGGCAAAGCGCAATTGCTCCATCACCTCGACAGCCTGCTCCTCGGCGCGCCGACCTTCTTCTTGGGCCGCTGTCATTTGACTCGCTGATTGGTCGAGAGATTCATCCTGCAGGTGCAACTGCTCAAGCAGGCGTTCATCGTCGGCCGCATGCGAATTCAGATAGCGACTGTCCACTTCGCGCGCCGCGTTGTCATCCCAAACCGGCATGATCTCCCGACGCAGCTCTTGCAGT
Organism: Candidatus Amarolinea dominans; assembly: GCA_016719785.1. Lineage (NCBI taxonomy): Bacteria > Bacillati > Chloroflexota > Caldilineae > Caldilineales > Candidatus Amarolineaceae > Candidatus Amarolinea > Candidatus Amarolinea dominans. The sequence goes on along the minus strand of JADJYJ010000029.1, from coordinate 66,130 downwards.
ACGCGCGATTGCTGCCCCATACGCCATAAAACTTCTTCGAGCATCATCGTTCTCCAAATCAAAGGGATAGCTTACAGTGTTGGGCGATTCAGCGCAAAGAGCTGTTCGGTGCGATATTCCAACTCTCGACGACCATCGCTAACGTAGCGCTGCGCGTCATCCTCCAATTGATCGGACGTCTTCAGTTGGGCGGCAGCCTGATCGGTCAATCCCTGGGCGTTACGCATGTGAGCCATCATGCTTTCGGCCGCCTCAACCTGCAAATCCACGCGCGATTGAGCGACCTGACACGCACGCGCAGCCGACTGCGCCATCTCCAGGCTGCGTTCGGCCGCGTTGACAGCCTCGCTCGCCTCCGCCTGCGCGCTTTCGCCGATACCGACCGCCTGCTGAGCCAGCGCCACGGCACGGCGGCAACAAGCCACACGCGCTTTGGCCGCCTCGACTTCCCTCTGCGCAGCTGCTACTTCCTGCTGCGCCTCATAAACGTGGGCCCTTGCAGCCGCCACCGCATAGCGCGCCGCGTTGACGGCTCCTGCTTCACCGGCGCAACTGCGCCGTTCTTTGTCATTCATTCAAGCGTTGTACCTGGACTCCGCACTGGAGAGTTGCCATTCGGCGGAAGACAGTTCACGTCGCGCCAGCTCCAATTCCTGGATCGCCCGCGCCAGGCGAGCCTCCGCGCGCGCCAGCCAGGCCAGGGCCTTGCGCAATTCATCTTCCCAGGTCGCCAGTGTCTGGCGCGCCAGGTTCAACAGGCCAATGGCCTGCTGCAGCGTTTCATGCGACGTCGTTTGCGCGGTCAGCCCTTTGTCAGCCGCCGCCGCCACGGTCGTACTCACATCCCGGACCTTGAGCGCGTCCTGGTGAGCCTGGTTGACGACAATGGATGCCTGGTGCAGTCCTCGATCCACCGATTCGGTCGCCTGTTGCTGGACATAGGCGGCAGACGCAATCGTGTTGCCTGCCTGGGACGACCAACGCAGCAGTTCGTCGAGCAGGTCGCCAAGCGCCTGGATCACCTGGCGCGGATCATAAGCGCTCACCCGACCAGCCCGCCTTCCGTGCGATTGGCCTGACGCAAGGCATCAATGCGTTCATCCAGCATCCCGCTGATCTGATGCGTCTGCTCCAGGTATTCCTGGAACATGGCCGTGGTGCGTATCCAACCATGCTTGAATTGATCGGCTGCATCGCCATCATACACGGCCGCGAAGCGGTGCCAGATGCTATCCAAAGTCTGAAACTCGGTGCTCAGTTGGGACACGTGACGCCCCAACACCCGATGATATTCTTCCAATCCGGCCAGAAGGATTCGTGTATCAGCCACCGTATAGATACCTTTCCAGGGCATGCATCTTGATATACAGGAATTCGACAGAGCCCTGAGTTTCGCCCTCGGCGTAACGCTGAAGGTGTTGTTGAAATGGCCCCCAGACCGCGTCGTAGCGCCGGCGCATTTCATCCTGCCAGATCGGCGAAACGCGATCGTGCTGACCCTGTAATTCGGCCAACGATTGCTTCAGACTTTGATTGAATCTGACCAATGCCCCGGTAAAATGCTTCATCATGACGAGTTGTTCGTCCATCTCTATGATTGCCTCCTAAACGCGCCTCAGCGCCGCGGCGTCAACTCGCGACCAAGCGCCGCCAGTTGATCGAACAATGATTCGCCAGCCGCCTGGGTGGCCGGATCGCTCGAATAGGGTTTGAAACGGATCGCCTGGTCGCTCTCCGTGTCCAGGTACAACGCGCAAACCGGGCTTGGACCTTCGATCTGCAGTTGCGATGCCTTGCGGCTGCGCACGAACGCATGCGATTCGTCCTCCGACATCTGCAAGGCAACGCGATGGCGGAAATGGACGAGACCACGGCGTTCGTCAATCACATTGGTGAGCGGCCGCACCCCAGAGAAACTGAGGAGCAAATGAATGCCCAACGGCGCGCCCTCCAGGTACAGGCGCTTGAGCTTCTCACCGAGCGGTGAATCGGCCAGGCCGCCATAGGCGTCACTCTTGCGTCGCATCGGCTCGATCGTGTCGAGTTCGGTCAACGTGACCACGAGAGAAGGCTCGCGCGCGGCCTGTTCTTCACTCAGACGGCGCCGGCGTTCGAGTTCTGTCAACAACTGATCGAGCCAGGGTTCCAGGTCCGCGCTGCTGCGGCTGAACTGGGCATCGAAGCCGGCTGGAGTCAGCACGCTCTCCTGCACGGCCCGCAGAACGTTGCTCCACTGCGCGCCCTGGATGCTGCGATCGAGCGTCATGAACCGGGTGGCGGCAGGAGAGCCATTCAAGGCCAGCGTGGTCAGCGCGGCCGCCAACATGCCATACCGCGCGGCATTGCCGCTGCCGACGATCAACGCATGTTCACCCACCCGTCGCCGCAGAATCAGCATGGCCTGACCGCGCACGTTGAACTGCTGACCCAACCACAGCACCCGCGGGTGTTCGGCGGCAAACCAGTCAATGACGCCCAGGCCGCCTGTTTCCACCTCTTCACGGGCAAAAGCCTCCAGATCGCTGGCCGATGGCCAGGTGCGATAGCGCAAGAGCGCCGTCACATACGGGTTTTCGATCAGCACCGGCTGCGCCTTGCCGTTGAACACCACCCGTCGCGGCAGGCTGTCATCGGACAAGTTCTTCGCTTTTTCGATCAGCTTCTGCAGAACCTGGTCGCGGCGCGTCGCATTGAGATAAGCCACCTTGCCCGTACGGTTGGCCTCATCGTCGCCGCCCTGGTCATTGACCACGGCCTTGCCTGGCAGGTCGCAGGTGGCAATCAGCGCTTTGCCGCGGCGTCCGAATTCAGTCAACGCGTTGATGTCGGCCGACTTCATTTGCATCGCCATCAGCAGATGGATATTGCCGAAGATGCCGGTCTGGTTCAACATGCCGGCGGCGCCAAAGCGCTGCGAGGCGAGCAGCATGTGAATCCCCGCGCTGCGCCCTTGCTGCGACAACTGCAGGAGGTGGTTCGAGGCGATTCCGTCCTTGTCTCCTTCGAACAATTCCTGGTATTCATCCACCAGCAACAAGATGCGCGGCAGATTCCCTTCCGGCTGGCCTTTGGCCCGGTAGCTGCTGAAGTCGTTGACTCCCACGCGGGCAAAAATCGCGTTGCGATACTCCTTTTCCGCGATCAGATCGGCCAGCACGCTGCGTGACAGCTCGGATGACGAACGCAAGGAGACCACCTCGGCGTGCGGCAGATGGCGATAGGGTTGAAACTCCACGCCGTCCTTGCCATCAATCAAATAAAGGCGCAGCTCCTGCGGGCTATAGCGCACGGCCAGGCCGCAGATCAGGACATGATACAGGTTCGACTTACCGGCGCCGGTCATCGCGCCCAACATGCCGTGTGCGCAGGGTTTGTTCTCCTGGTTGACGCCAAACCAAACGCGCAGCCGTTCATTGCCGGTGCGTGCGCCGATCGGCGCCTCGATGATGCGCGTACTGCTCTCGCCCCACCAGGAGTTTTCTTCCATGCCCACCAGGCTGTCCCAGTCCAGGATGCGCTCCGGCGGTTTGGCCTGGCTGAGAATCTGGAAGACCTGCCCCTGCCGATCGGGCGGCGGCGCAGCATCTACCAGCAGTTTCAGATTGAGCTTCGTGAACGTGCCTTCGTCATCGGCGCCAATATAAAACGCATTCTTGAAGCCGTCCATACTCAGATCACGTGGCAGTTCGATATCCTCGTCGAAGTGGATAAAGGTGTAGATACCGGCTTTGGTGCCGGTATTGGCCACACTCTGCAGGGCCTCGATCGCGCGGCGATCGTATTGATTGGGGAAGTCCGCGGCAAAAACGAACTGGAAGCGTTCATTGATGCGAATCTCGTCAGGCACCAGTTCGAACGACGTCACCGAGGCATCGAGATAAGCCTCGATGATGCGCTGCAGATCCTTCGTCACCTCATCCAGATCGCGTCGCACATCGCCCGAATTCTCGCGCACCAACGGCAGATAGCGGCGCATGGGAAAAGCCAGGCCGTTGCCGGCTGGATCGAGCAGCGTATAGCGCGTCTTGTGGGGCAGCATCAGCGCGGTGCGCGTCACCAGCGCCTGCAGCAGGGCCGCGCCCTTTTCCACGCTGCGCCCCTTGCTCCTGATGATAATCATGCGATTTTGCCCAATGAACGGCGCATAGGCCGGCAGTTGCAGACCGCCGTTCGTGCGCTGCTCGGTCAGGCTGCCCACGCGGATCACGGACGCTTCGAGGGATGTCGCGGCATCCCAGGTCTTCCAGCGCTCCTCGCGCCAACCGCCTACGGTTGCCAACGGCAGGCTGGCCAGCGCCGCCTCGAAGCGCCGGGCATGCGCCTGGAGCTGCGGATTGAAATAATCGCCCAATTGCTGCGCCTGGCGTTTGCCATGCTCATAAATCGCCCGCGCCTGCTGACGACTCTGCTCGATTTCCTGGTTCAGCTCGGCAATGCGAGCCTCAAGTACAGGGATAGATGATGCCATGTAATACCCTCCTCCTCATGTAGGATTAGTATAACAGAAAAAGTCTTTCACCGGTCTGTCAACCTTGTGTCAAAAGTCTGTCAATTTTTCAAGTTCGTGACTGGTACTTGGTATGTACCCAAGACACATATTTCGCCGTGGGCAAACATCGGCCGATTCGCTTGACAAGCGAGTCCTTCTACGACGAACAGATCGGCCCGGCCAGGCATGTGGGTAAGCTGTCGGCCGCTCAATGCTGGGATTAGCCTGTCCAGCGGAGGCAACGCGGCTACAACCGCCTCTGCTGGCGCCGACTGTTGTAGCCAAATCAACGTCTGCCACTGGGCTTCGCTCACGTAGGCAGATGAGGCCGAGGGTACCCGTGCCCATGCTATCCCCCACACGGCAACCGCTAAAATTGTGACTGGCCACATCAAACGTTGCCAAACCACTACACCGGCAGGAATTGACACCGGCACCCGCACCAGGATCCAAACCGCTAACGCCAACACGAGCAGCGTCATGGGAGGCGCAATAACCGCGATCAAGGTCGCAAACCCTAACCTGGTTCGGTCACCTGTCTGAGACGGCCAGGCGACCTGGATGCAAAGAAACCAGGTAAACGTCGCAGCCACCGATGACAACAGATACAGATCAAGCACAGGCCAACGCCCCAGGTGCGCTATTGCACCGATCAGGTCGTCGAGACCTGACCAGGTTGTACCGCCGGCGCCAGCCGTGGCCGCAGCCAGGGCAGACAGATGCCAATGCTCCGCCACCAACAGGCCGGTAAAATGACGTCCAGTCGGCGTCAGAGCCAGCGCCGCCAGCCACGGCAGCCGCGTCACAAAGGTCATCCCCAAAGCGGTGAGATACAACCGACGCCGATATCCGAGGCGGCCGGTACCCGGGCCGCGCCCAAGGTTGAAACGCGGCAAAAAGCCACGAAGTTCACCTCCCTCTTCTGCCCAGCGCGGGCGCAGCCAGGGAACAATCGCCTGCATTGTTACCCAGCTCAGAAGCCATGCAATCCCGTAGAACACCAGGGCCTGGCGTGTGTGCAGGCGAATCTCGAAAGGATAGGGCCATTCAGCAATCCACTTCAGCAACAGGAACTCGATGCCGCCCAACCCAATTGTCAGCCAGCGCGGTTGGTAGCCGATCAGCCAACCGTACACGCCCACGTCCAAAGTGAAGCCAAGCACCACCATCAGGACGAACAAGAGCCAGTAGTCTCGATCACCGTGCGCGGTGGCCATTCCCCAGGTCAAACAGAAGGGCCCCACCAGGGTGAGCAGTCGGGTGTGCCAACGGCCGTTTAGAGAAAAGTACATGCTCAGCCTTCCAATCCAATTTGGGGCGCCAGACGCCGCGCAACGTATTTCATACCGGCAAATGTACCCGGCCACAGGCAAAGCCCAGCGGGCCAGGACGCCCACTACCCCACACGCCTGTCCCGGACGGTTGAGTTGCGCCAGGCGAAACGTGTCACTGACTAACAGACGACCGTCCACCACTGGCACCCCTTGACAAGCTGCTAACGCCGCCACCAGGGGATGGGCAGCGGCATCGGCCACGAATCCGGTAGCGCACACCAGGCGGTCAGCCTCCAACGCCCCGCCTCCGGCCAGTTCTACCCTCAATCTGCCTCCAGATTGTCTCGATCCAGTTTCCTCCAGGCGTACAACCTCATCCTGGCGAGTGGTCATCAGGCCCCGACGCTGCGCCTGCCACCATAGCCGCTCCCAGGCCCAACGCCAGGGAAAAGTGCCATGCCCCAGATCAGTCAGGACTGCCGTGCGCTCCACTGGCGACAAGCGCTGGTAAGCCTCGATACCCACTGCACTGAGGAGGTCGCGGGGCGCAACCAAGTGCTGACGATGGTGGGGTCGGCGGAGTACGGACGTCACCCTGGCTCCGGCCAGTAATGCTTTGACCCAGAGGTGGGCTGCCGCCATGCCGCCGCCAATGACCACCACCCTCTCACCCGGTTGAAACGTAGCTCCCTCATAAGCATGGGTGACAGCCTGATGACCACGCCAGGCAGCCGCCCACGCCGGCCAGGCGAGGCCGGCGTTTCCCAAGGCCAAGATGACGTGACGTGCTCGCCCCACACACTCACCGGACCGGTCAACCAAAACAAACTCCTGGTCAGATCCGTCGCCTGGATAGAGCGCAGCCACACGAGTTGCGACTCGATGATCATCAAGACCGAGTCGAGCCGCCAGGGTCGCTGCATGCTGATTCAACAAGTCCAGCGTTGGTGTGTAGCGGTCGAACAGAGAAGCCAGCAGCGGCCAGGGGGACTTGCGTTGCCAGGCATCGGTCAGAGCCAAGCCTGGTGGTTCAACCGGCGCCAGATGGCCGCTGCTCTCCGACCGCATGTGAACCTGGTCCACCGCGCGAGCAAAGCGGGTCAGTGTCGCCAGGGGAAATGGACTGTTACCATAGACAGTAATTGCATCTGGCGGCAAACCATAATGACACAAGATTCCCATCGTGATCAAAGCAGCGGGACCATCGCCCACGATGGCAACGCGGCTCACACGAGGTCTCTTATCTTCGCCCATGGGTCACGTTTTTCCCACCGGGTTTCTTCGGCTCGATTTGTGGCGGCTGAGTTATCTGGCCTTTGGATCGCTGGGGTGGAGAAGGAGGTGGTTTGCTGCCCCGATGGGTAACCCAATAGGCGCCTCCGCCCAGTGCGCTGGCCGCAGTTGGCGCGCCTATCAACAGCGCCAGCAGGGCCGGTGACATCAAGAACCACCAATCCTGAATCTCCGGGCAATTGGCATTGGGATCGCGAATCGTCACGCTCGACCACGCCACAGCCTCGTAGGGCGCGTCGGTTGTGATTGCAGATGAGGCTCGAATGCCGACACGATTCTCACCCCCGGTGAAGCAATAGCCGAAAGTCTCACATGTCAGCTTGACCTCCTTGGTTTCACCAGGCCGAAGTGTCAGGGGTGGCAGTGAGGCTTGCCCGCCTTGCCCGTTGATGCTAAACTGGTCTGCCTCGGATCCGCCCTGTGGATTCTCGGCGCGGGCCAGGATGTTGTAAGTGGACGCTGTGTTGCCCGGATTGCGCACCCCAAACGCCAGTTCCGGCTTACCGCCGGCCTGCGGACAGGTGCGCGGCGTGATCGGCCAAACGGTCGGGCCGGTTTGGTTGAGGCGCACGGTGGTCGAGACGGGTGAGTGGAAGACGCATAGCCCGTCCACGCTCTGGACATCGGCAGTGAGGATCAGGTCACCTGTCTGAGTCGAACTATAGGGCACATTGATCTCAATGGTTGTGTTGGCTTTCGAGCTGCCGGCCGGGCCAAGCTGACCGGCGCCCATCGTCGGCGTGATACCGCCCGCCGCTGCCGGATCCCAGTCGCCGTAGTAGCTCAGTTGGTAGGTGTACTGCGGTGAGCCATTTCCCGTGTTGTTGTTGATACCCAGGTAGACATGCACTGTCTGATCGGCCCGCGGCGCCAGGAAATTCCACCAGACTCGACGGGCATCGCCCTGCTTGATGGTAACAGCCGAGAGATTGACGCCGCAAGGGCCAGGAACAGTAGCTTCTGTGCAGGCCGCGCAGGATTGCGGCTGCGCAGTCAAGGCAAGGCCGAGGCCCAACAGTCCGGCTACGGCCACAACCAGGGGAAATCCCAGTCGCCAGAGAGAACGTTTTGACATCGTATACTCCTTTCACGGTACAGATAGGGTTGGAAATGCCACCACGGCATGAATCGTTACCCGATTCATGCCGTCGGCATAAGTCGAATGAGCACGTCCCTGTGAATCAAAAGCTAACGTTACCCATGAACCGGCGTCATGATTGACCAGCAGAGTGCCATGGCGCCAGGTGCGATCGAGCCAGGCCAGGCGCAGATCGGCTGTGCGCGCAGCATAATAGGCGATCAGCGGTCGTCCATCGGGGGCAAAGGCCAGGGCACTGAAACGGCCAGCGTTATCCTGTTCATCTATGACATCAATGCGCCAGCGGCCATCAGTACGTCGAGCGACTCGTAACTCGCCCACCTGATAGTCCCAGGTGCCGGCGCGGTAGTAGCTAATCCAGGGCCGGCCCTCAGCATCGAGCGCCAGCGAGGGGAACCCTCCGGCACTGCGGCTGGCATCAACCGTCTCGATCCGCCAGCCATCGGAATGGCGTACAGCGTAACGCAGAGCGCCATCGTATGGCTTGTAGCGATAGGCCAAATAGGCCACTTGGGGCGTGTCTGCGCCGGATGCAGAATCGTCGGGATCAGATCCTATGGCCAAACTGGTGAAGCCGGCCGGAATGTGAAACCCCGGTTGGCCGCTGGCATCAATCGTCTCCACACGCCACCCTGCATCCAGGCGCACAGCGTACTTGATATCGTTGTGGGTATTGTCGAAATAGGAGATGTGGGGATTGCCCATGCGGTCGTAAGCCAACGATGAAAAGTGCCCCACCTGCCCGGCAGCATCCACAGTGACAGTGATCCAACGTCCGTGGTCACGTTCGGCGTAGATCAGGTCGCCGACACGATCGTCCACATAGGCAATCCCCGGTTCGCCGTTGGGCGCCAGCGCCAGGCTGAGGTCTATTTCCGTATGCCGCTCATTGCCGGCCTGGCCCACAGGTTCGACCGGCGCGCCGTTCTGCCAAAAATAGACCATATATGCGGGCTGTTCGCCAACGAAGGCCACCAACGGTGTACCGTCGGACGATAGAACCAATGATGAGGCATACACCGACGACCCAGGTATGACCTGCGTCGCAAGCATCTGCGGTGGGGGCGCCAATGAAGGTTGTGTGCAACCGATTAGCCAGAACAATCCGGCCAGCGAGCACCAACCACACCGCCTCAGCAACGCACCATGACGTAGAGTCATTGATCTCACCAGCTTGCCTCTGTCAATCTGCGCTCGGTCAACGTCAAATTACTGCCAAATATCAGGAGTCCGCCATCGCGATCAGCCAGGAATACCCGATAGTCGCGCAGCGGGTGCTGGTATGACAATGGCGATGTCACTACATCCGCAGCAAAACCGATGCTGGCATGCGATGCTCGCCACACCGGCAAATTGGGGTTGCTGACATCAACTACGACCAGGCCCCCGTCTGCATCTGCGACATACGCGAGGCTGCCGCGCAAGCCAACGCCGCGTGCGGAGTCGTCCGTGTCGTACATACCGCGCAAGATCGGATTGGCTCGATTGGAGATGTCCAACACGATCAACCCTCCATCGGACCCATCGGCTACGTAAACCGTGTTGTCTACCACGTCGAGGCTGTAGGCGCTGCCGGGAGTGTCATAGGTTCCGACGAAACCCGGTGCGGCCGGGTTAGCGATATTGATGATCTGCAGTCCAAAATCAAAGTCAGCGATATAGGCCAGACTGCCGATCACGCGCGCTCTGAGGGCCAAACCCGGTGTATCATAAAAGCCTCGCAGCACGGGCGCCGCGGGATTGCTGATATCAACAATCTGCAAACCGGCTGATCTATCAGCCACGTAAGCAAAGTTCGCAGCTATGTCCACTCCATAGGCAAAATCCGGTGTATCTAACGTTCCACGCAGGTAGGGCGCAGCAGGATTGGCCACATCAATGATCAAGAGTCCAGCGCTGCCTGTTGTTACGTAGGCGAGGCTGCCCACAACCTGCAAGCCCCAGGCGCCGTTAGCGATTCGATACTCCCCGACGAATTGTGACTCACCAGAGTTGGCTACTTGAATAATTTCAAGGCCACGTAAACTCGCTATGTAGGCGGTGGCATCGGATACCTGAACGCCGCGTGCGTTCGAGGTTGTGCGATACATACTCACGAGAAACGGCGTGGCTGGGTTGCTGACATTGATCACTTGCACACCGTCGTCATCGGCAACGAAAGCCAGACCATTTCTGGTTGACACATCAGAGGCGTATCCCGGTGTATTGTACCTGCCGATGGGTGTGGGGTTAGCAGGCTCGCTCACATCAATGACTTGCAGGCCCTGATCGTCATCAGCCACATAGGCCACTAATCCATCTGTTGTGATGCGATAGCTGTAACCGGGCGTGTCGAGAGAACCCTGCAGCGCTGGGTTAGCTGGGTCGCTTACGTCCACAATCTGTAACCCAGCGGCGCCGTCGGCCACGAATGCCTTTTGATTGGACACAACCACATCCAGGGCAAATCCAGGCGTATCGTATTGGCCAAGCAACCGAGGCGTTGCAGAATTACTGATGTCCAACACATAGAGTCCCGTTCCGCCATAGGCTACGAAAGCCAGATTCCCGGCTACATCTACGCCACGTGCCTCGCCGTCCGTATTGAAGACGCCCCTCAACGACGGCAAATCTGGGTTGGTGACATCGAGAATGCGCAAACCCATTTCTTTGTCCGCCACAAACGCCAGATTACCGACTACTTCGACGCTGCGAGCTGAACCTGGTGTGTCATAACGTCCACGTAGCACGGGCCGCGCGCGATCGCTAACATCTATGATCTGCAAACCAGCAACATCATCCGCCACATAGGCCAGATTGCCAACGATCTCCAGGTCACGAACGACCCGAGGAAGCACCTGGCTCTGGCCAACAAAGCGGGGAGTCGCAGGCTCAGTCATGTCCAGAATCACCAATCGCGGGCCAAGTCCCACATACGCATAGTGCCCCACGGGTTTAACCGCATAGGCAGAACCCCCGATCTGTCCTATCAATTCAAGCGTTGATGGTGGTGTGGGCGTCCAGGTCGGCGTTGATGTGTCGGTAGCTGTTGGCGTATTGGTCGGCGTGGGCGTCTTGGTAGGCGTCGGCGTTCTGGTCCGCGTCGGCGTCTTAGTAGGCGTTGGCGTCCATGTCATGATGCGCCCTACGCCGGGAAGATAAACATCAGGCGGTGTAGGCGTAGGTGAAGGTGTAGGGGAAAGTGTAGGTGTCCGGGTAGGTGTAGGTGTTGGTGTGGGCAAAAAGACATGCGCCTTGAACACGGCGCCTGTCTGTCCGCCATTGCCTAAACCGCCGATAATATACACATCGTGCCGGTCATTCAGAATACCGGCAGCGCGCACCCGCGGCGCCGGTAATGGTACACCAGGTGGCATCGGCGTCAGGTTCGTCTCTATGCGAAATGTGAACACGGTCTGTCGCATGACCGCGCCATCGGTGCCGCCAATGACGAACAAGACGTTGCCATCTATCAGGCTGACATGATCGGCGCGACCCTCGGGCAGTATATCGCCGAGATCGCCCCAGTCCCCCAGTGAACCGTTGGCAAGCACAGGCGCTCGAAAAATCCGACGTGATGCGGTTGTTGTAGAAGGGCGTCCTCCGATCACATACAAAACGCTGTTACGTATTACGGCGCTGGCGCGATAGAGAGGCGCTGGCAGCAGTGAATCGGCAATCCATGTCCCCAGCGATCCATCCGGCCGAATCGGCGCTCGCCAAACGTTTCCCAGGATTGCAGTGTTACGATAACCTCCGATAACATACAAGAAACCATTGGCTGCAACCGTCGTATGTGTTGCCCGCTCCTGACCGGATGGCAGTGACGTGGCCGCTGACCAGGCGCCCAGTGAGCCGTCGCTATGGATCGTGGTCACAAAGACATCAGCGCGATAGCCGCTTTGACTATAGCCGCCAACAACATAGATACGGCCATTGAACAAAGCGGCCGTATGACCAAACACTGCCTGCGGCAAAGAACCAGACGTCAGCCATGTGCTTATTGAACCGTCAGGGTTTGTCTGGGCGCGGCGTACCGTGGCAACCGGTTGTTCCTGGGCGTTGCGCCCCCCCAATACATATATCCAGCCAGCAGACGTTACCGCAGCGCTGCTATCAAGGGTCTCGGGCAATTGCAGCACTTCGCTCCAGCCTACAATACCGTCTGTAGGTTGTGGTTGCGCCAAGCCGATGGATGAAACAGCGAATACGGCCGCAAGAATAGACGCAGCCAGCCCGATGCGTAGGTAACGATAGATATCGTTGACTTTGAACATTTGGTTCACGCACGCGCTCCTTTATCTGCGACAAGTAACTGGCTGACCGGGGCCAAACGCACCGGTATGCGTCCCTCGCCGAACATTCTTACTGTACCCTGATGATGACATCGGCGGCAAGCGCGTTTGCATCACGACTTGTGGTAATCCATAACCTTATGTGATACAACCCGGCGCCGCGTTCACTTGCCAGCTTGACACGCGCCGCGAACTGCCCCCCAGTGATGGTTGGGTTGGTGATATCAACTACTTCAGCCGGTGATTGGTATGTCAAATCTGTGGCATTGCGCAGAGCATCCACGGTCCGCGTCTGCGGGAATGTCTCATAAGCCAGGTTGATCACTGGTTTACTGGCGCCCGCCAACAGGGTACCCTTCACATCTACGCTGTCGCCAAGCCGGGCCGTTCTCGGCATCGAGTCGAGTTTGACATAGCGGTTGACGAATTCCTGGGCGATACGCACATTTCCGGTTGTTGCATAATAGGCGATACCGATTCCTACATGCGTATGGGATGGGTCGAGAGTGTTAGCACGATGACCCGGACTTTCCATCAAGGCGGTATGAGCAGCCCGGATCACTAGCGGCCAATCAGTAATGGGCGCCGGTCGGCCGTCGTCATAGCGATACTCATACAGGTACACATTCTCCATCACGGCATCAGTTCCACCAGACAGGCTGTACCGTACGTCGGGGCCGTAGCCCTGTAAATTCCAATGGCTCAAATAACCGGACGACGCCATTTCCAGGGCATGAGCAGCGCCTATCTGAGCGGCCTGGGTGTCCCAGATGACCGGGTTCAGACCTTCGGTGCGGCGATCAGCGTTGATTAACTCCAGCATAAGCCTCTGCAATGAGGGCACATCGGGCAATGGCAACGAAACATTGGTGCTGAGAGGCGTCGGTGATGTGGGCGTATGTGTGGCAGATGCAGCAGAGCCAGGGATAGTCGGCAAAGGAGTTGCCGTTGGCGTCATGGTATCAGCAATCACAGTTGGTATTGGCGGTGACTGGCGCGAACGCAGGGCGCGTAGTCCCATCCAGCCCAAGAGACCGATGAGAAAGAGGCCGAGCACTGCTCCACCAACCCACAGCCAATTGACTGAAGACGACGAACGACCCGGCCGGCGATAGACCGATGGGCGAGCACGCACCGGGGAAGGACGGCGAACCGGCGGTTTAGTTGAACGCATAATGTCCTTTCTTCGATTCAACGCAGGAACTTTCGCGAAGCAGGCATGGATCCGACCCCAGCCCCACCATCAGGCATAACCGAGGTCACTTTCCCGTATTTCGTGAAGAACGCGAAAACCAATGTTCAGTCCACGCTTTTGAGGATCGACCAATTCTCTGATAGCAAGGCCCTGATCCAGCGACATGGTATCGTAAGCGCCGCCACGCAATACGAGACGATCGTCCTGAATCGTTCTCGTCCATTCCCACACATTGCCAATGAGATCCATGACTCCCAGGTCGCTTTTGGCCTCACAAAAAATGCCGACGGGCGTGGCGCAGGCGCAGTTATTGCGAAAATTGGCATAATCAGCAAACAAATCATCGCCCCATGGATACCTCCCGTGAACATCACCTGCGAGAGCCGTCCATTGCTCGTCTGTGGGCAAGAAAACGCGATGATCGGAATTCTCCGATAGCCAGTCGCAGTAGGCTTGTGCATCATCGAAAGAGACATTCGTCACCGGGTAGTTTGCTTCGGGAGGCCGGAAACGACCTTCCGGCCATTGTCGTGGAGGAGTGCGGTGAGAAGCCTGAACAAAAAGAGCGTACTCGGCATTGGTGACCGGATAGATCGCAGCACGCTGCATGATTCTACCATGGTCGGCAGTCATGGCTGGATTCGACATCGGCGCCGTGTTGCCAATGCGAGTATCGCCAATTTGGGCCAGCAAACGGGCAGCAAGAATGCGATCCTGTATCTTCTCGGACGCTCCGATCTGTTCGATCAGGCGCGTCCGCAGAACTTGTTTTGCTTCAGCTCCCAGGGTCAACACCGATTTTGGCAGAAGGTCGAATCCGGTATCAATGACCTTTCGCTTCATCCACTCTAGCGCGCGATCGCGTCCGGCTGGTACAATCAGCACCAACGCCTCCAACGATTGGGACACAACCTGCTCATCTTTGGAACTTTCGATGACATATTTAAGTTGATTAAGGACTCGCTCGTAATCACCCATCTTGCCGGCGGGGGCGTTCGCGAGGCATAATCCGATCAAAGCAGTCCGTCCACCAGGCTCTGCATCGCGATTGTCCGGCATTAGCGCATCCAACACCTGTTTCCAGGGCTCGTTGCCTTCAGAATTCGTTGCCATGGCCGTGTACAGAAGGGCGACCTCCCGCCAACGATTCTCCATCAGATGTGCTTTCATGACTGGCCAATGATCCTTCGGTGATTCTCTAGCTGCAAGAGCTACCAGGTAATCTTGAAAGCCCTGCTGTGCAAAGCCGTAGACATCACCATACTGGCGCGATTGGCTGCGCTGGATGAGAATACCCCAGTCACTCTCAAGTTGATCAACTGTGGGACGCGTTGGGAACTGGCCGCCTGGTTCGCGATTTGTTACTCTTTGAACAATCGCCTCCACTTGCTTGCGCGACAGCGTCGTATTGGGCGAATTGTGAATTTCCCAGGCAATTTCGGCAAGGAGCAGGAGGTGTTGATCGGTTTGATCGGCTTGATCGGTTTGATTGGTTTGATTGGTTTGATTGGTTTGATTGGTGATTTTCCTCCGACGGTGGAGAAGATTCACAATGCACAGGCGATAGATCTCCGGTTTGCTTACGAATGGCCGCAAATCATTCGTATAGAAGAGAGAAGCTGTGAGCGTCAGCCAAAGGGAATCGCAACCAGGCGGGCCAACGCCGGATTTTGTTCCATGCGGCTCCGAAATTCCTGCACCCGCTGCTCCACGGGTACGGTTTCCTGATGAACCGAGCTTTGCGTCTGCGACCAATAACGAAAATAACGATAGAGCAATTGATCTTGTTGGTGTTGGTTCAAGGACTGAACCGTATAGGTCACAAAACCACTGGGCGCCAGATCTTTGACGCGATAGGTCGTGATGCGCGTCGTAACAACAAAACGGTACTCAGGATGGTTCTTAACCAACAGGTCAATCTCGGAAATCAATGGGCGAAAGTGTTGAGGGGCAACTTCATCCAGCCCATCCAACAATAACATCGCGCCCTTCTTAGTGAGGATATCGAGTTGCTCGATGGCGAGTGGGTTCTCAAGTTCATCGAGCGCCAGGGCGATCAGCTTCTTGGACTGATCGTAAGACTTGAGGGGGATACGAATCGGAAAGTGAGGCAACAGCGCCAGCCGTCGCTCCGCCAGGGATGGGTCGTTTCCAGGCAGCAGGGCAGAGGCCATGACGCGCGTGATATAATGCACCAGCGTGGACTTGCCAGCGCCAGGCGGTCCCTGCAAAACCACGCAGCGCTGATGACCAAGAACCTCACGCAGCGTCATATCTCCGCCGCGCGCGTCCAGCAGATTCACCAACACAAAAGCCGCATCAGCTGCCTCCGCCACCGCTCTTGCCTCCCGTCACCACGGGTTTGCCTATGATAGATTGGCGTTTTGGCTTACGCAAAAGCAGCCAAGCAAATCCACCGCCAAGCAGGCCAGCCAACGCAAGCAAGAAGATCCACCAGGGAACAGGCGTGCTGTCCACATGCCTGAGAAGAAATGGCACCGGTGTAGGCGTCGGCGTTGGCGATGGTGTGGGCGTTGGCGTGGGCGTCGGGGTTGGTGTCGGGGTGGGAGGAGCCGCGATAACCACTGGAATCGCGTAGATGCGCGAACCAGAGGCCGCAATACCCAGATCGAAGCGGTGTGTACCCCCTGGTTGGTCCGCTGGGCGACAGATCTTGGTTTGCCAGGTGACGGTCTTTCCCTCTTCGACCACAGGATACACAGACGGCTGCCAGGTAACCCAGGCCTTGTACGGGGCATCGGGTTGAAGAGTGACCTGGCGCAGAATACTGACATCGCGTCTTACCATGTCCACCACGGCTTCGGGTGCGGCCGCTGCAGTCGGTAGTCCAAACGCCTGACCCTCTGTTTCTCGTGCGACCTGTTCGAAAAACACGGCAGCAGGCCCACCCGAATGGATGGCCAGAACGCTAATACCCGCCTCTCGAAGCCCTGACAGGACGCTGCCCAAAGATATGTCGTCCGAGGTGCCCGTTTGTGCATCCGGACCTGGATCAGGATCATGAGCGTATGAATCGCCAAAGAGGACAACGATGCGGCGAGTTCGAGGCCTCCACGACAAGTTTTGCACCTCTTGGAGCGCGCGCAAATACGATTCAGGGCCGTCGCCGCCATCCATCAACTGAATGTTGTTGATAGCGGCCTGCACGCGGGTCGCTTGAGGGGTAAAATCGAGATCCATGCGCCAGGGATAGTCGTCGCCGCTGCCAAAGCTGATGAGGTTGCCAAGGACATCGAACAGACTCTCGCCCCCCGTGACCCTGGGATAATCAGACAGGGTGGCCACGGCAAAAACGGTATCGGGCACGATGGCCTGCACGCGCTGCACGATCTCGGTCGCACGCGCCTTCATTTGGTCAATTTCATCGCTCATGCTGCCGGTTACGTCGAAAACGAACACGACGTCCAACTGCGGAACGGGACCTGGGCCGCGCTTCAACGAGACCGTCTCGCTGAGGCATTCGCCCACGGCAAGCGTTCCCGTGATATGATCGGGGGTAATGACATCTTCGGCAAGCACAGCCGGAACCATGATTGCCAGCAATAAGAGTGCTATCAGAAAAGAGCGACCGTGCATAGGAACTCCATGTTGACCCACAAAACCTGTGTTAGCGCGACGGTGGTGGGGGCGGCGGCTCTCCACCGCCGATGTCAATCACACGGGCGGTCGCCTCAAGCCCGATACGTTCGTAAGGCTGCAGCTTGACAACGGCCACCGTCCAATAGTAACGACCGGCTCCACCCTGTCTGACGCCATGGGCGCCTTCGAGGTTTATCAGCAGCCGAGTGCCTGGGGTAGCCTCGGCTGCGCCATAGTGATCAGGTTGGTCATTCTTCCACAGGCGCACCTCGAACCCATAGTTCGGCGGCAATGGACTTCCGCCCCAGTCCCATGCGAACGTGACCTGATCGGATGCTGTCGCCCCCTCTTCTGGGCTGAGCAGCACAGGCGCAGGGAAGGGTGTGGGTGAGGGTGTTTTGGTCCGTGTCGCTGTTGGTTTTGGCGTGTCGGTCGGCGTGGGTGTATTGAACGCCACATAGAACAGATTATCGTCGTAGACGCCGGAACCAGGGTTGCGATAACGAATGGCGCGTGCTCCAGTCGCTTCACCTCCACGTCCGGCGCTCACGGAAACGTACGCCATCTGTGGCGGGAGCGGCGCCGGTTCCAACCACAGGATGTAATACGGAAAATCCTCGGCGGTCGTCAGACTGAATTCGCCATCGTCGGCGGTAATTGCCGTGGACAGCAAACGCGTGCCAAAATCTCCCGTTTCCGATCCATATAATTGTATGTAGCGCAAGCGGGCGAGGCGGGCGGCCATCTTGCGACAGCACCCTGCCGCTGAATGTGATAGACAAGGGTGACACGACAGTCGCAGTAGCTGGCGCGGTCACGCTGACGACCGGCGATGTCTCCGGCAGCGGCGAAGGGGACGCGGTCTGCGTGACGACGGGTGCTGTCGTGATCACAGTCGGCGACGATGTCATCGAGGGCAACGCCGTCAGCAGTGTCGGCTGGGGGTGATCCGGCTCTCGGGATTGCGTCGGCGGTGTCTTGGGAGGTTCATGCGGCAGACGCGCAAGCGCCAAGATCGTTCCCGCGAGACCCGCAAGGAGCAGCAAACCAACAACCATCATCAGGGAGCGTCGGCGTGCGACAGGCTCGTTAGCGAGATTCAGACGAGCCTGCTGGGCGCCAGGGTGATTGGGTTGATAGGTAAGCGCCTCTTCGTAATCCTGGCGTGCGGCCAATTTTCGGCCATCCTTCTCCCTCTGACAGCCCGATTGATAGAGCGCCTCGGCCAATCCTTCTTTCGCTTCCAAATCGTTGGGATCAAGGGTATGCGCTCTACGAAACAGGCCGATTGCCTCCTGATAATTCTCGTGCTTGAGCGATTCATGGCCCTGGAGGGTATAGCTGCGCGCGTCTAAGCGATTCAAGCCGGCATTGGCCTTGTCAAGCAGCGCATCCCAGTCCCACCCTGACGCGGTTTGCATCTCCTCTTGGGTGGAGGCAGCGACCCGTTGGTAGAGCGAGCGGGCAGCCTGGATATTTCGGGCTTGTTCCTGGTCCTCAGCGTTTCCGAGCAGCGACTCAATGCGTTGGTAATCTCGCCCAGCCAGCCGGCTCAGCCCGTCTTTGGCCTTGTCAATCAGTGTCTCCCAATCCAAATTCGGCGCGACCTCTGCTTGGGTCTGCGCACTATCAATGATCTCTTGATAGGAAGATCGGGCGCCATCGGCGTCCCCGTTTTGCTCTTTCTCCTGAGCCTCGCTGAGTAGAAGCTCAAGCAATGGATAGAAGTCTTGCCCGAACGAATTTTCTGGCATATACGTTCCAACCCCCTCTTGCCGGCCACGGCCGGCGTTGGTTCGATCACCAGGTAGGTGTCATTAGTCTGGCGTGATCGTCTTTCCCCTTGGTGGACGCGGTCTGGGCGGCGGCTCTGGGCGATGCACAGGTGGCGCCCCGCCCACGCGGGGCGGCGCAGAGGTCCGTACGGGTCGTGGACGGCGGCGCAGCAACCAGGCCAAGCCAGCGCCCAGCGGGATAAGCCCGAGCAAATACGGCAGCCAACCTGGTATGGCCGGGAGCGTCAAGGCCGCGGTGATCTCTCCATACACTGCCAGCCCGCCCAGTGCCCCAACCGCACCGGCATCCCAGCTAGAGACCTGGCGGCCGCTGCTCATCTCGAAACGATAGACGCGGCCGGTTCCGAGGTTGCCGCTCCAGAAGGTCTTGCCGTCGGGGTCGAGATTGACCGCAAACCAGTTATCCTCACCATCCGCGTCGTAGATCTGCACCTGCTTACCATTGCGATCCAGGCGCACCAGCAGTTCCGTGTCGGCCACCAGCACGCCGCCGTCAGGCAAGACGCGCAGGGCGTAGGCCACGGAGCCAGGAAGCGGCGCCTGGTTGAAGTCGGCCAGGCTGCGCTGGTTTTCGAGATCATACCGTTTCACTGCAGCGCCTTCCGAGGTGTAGAACAACGTCTTCTGATCGGCCGCCAGGTCAATCCAGTCGCTGCCACGGCCCTCAGTGGGCAGTGAAATGGTCGCAACCAGGTTGCCCTGTGAGTCGAATTCGAGCACCTGGCGTGAGCCGTCGGCCTGACCCACGTAGAGGTTTTGCGCGGCATCGAACACCAACGATTCTGGGTGCGCATTGAACCCACGACCGAACGTTCCGAGCAACGCGCCATCCGGACCAAAGCGATAGACCTGGTCAGCCTCGAAGTGCGCCAGGTACAGGTTGCCTTGTTTGTCGAAGGTCATCCCCGCATTCTGCCCACCCGCCCCGCTCTCCAGGGTCTGCAGCAGGGCGCCGTCCGGCGTGAAGCGCTTGACTTGCCCGTTGCCGACGGCGGCGAAGACGTCGCCGCGGGCAAAGGCACTGGCCTGATTGTTAGCTGCGTCGAGATACCCCAGTCGCAGCGCCGCGACAATGGCACATAGTAGCGACAAAATCCAAGAGCTTCGCGGTAGATACACCATGATTATCATCATTATCACTTACCAGGCGGCAGGATCTTCTCGATGAGGTCGCTTGCCTTTGCAAGAATCTTCGGCAGTAGGAACAACATGGGCATAACCTGAATGATGCCGAGCACCAATCCAATCTGATCTTGATCCACAGTCGAAGATCTTAGTGCAAGTTCGCGACCCTCACGTTGGAGAAAGACGATTACGACGACTAAAAAGCCAAGATAAGCCAGCAACCACCGCGAGCGATTAAGAGACTGACGCAGTTGTAGGAAATGAGGCCACAGCGTTGCCATTGTAAACAGAAGCCCCAATGTGGAAATGAATGCCAATCCCCAGAAACTTGAGATGCTTCGAGAAATCAACATAACAAGGACAATCACCGTGAGTGCTACTAATAATCGCAATACAAAAATGTCAGGCTTCCACTTGCGCGTTTTCTCAAGCAAATCGGCTATGCCGTCTGCGAATTCCCTGATGCGCGCCATACGACGGAAGATACCGCTGTATGTTTTGTAATGGTAAACATAGGCTTCAAATAATGGAGAAAACCATCTAATCAAATTGCCCTCCTTATCCGTCTCGTAGAAACCAAATTCCTTGAGAAGGGTAAGTTCAGGCGGTGCTTGCTTTAATCGATCTCGGATCACTTTGATTATTGCGTGCTGAGAGATATCATCCAAATCGTCCCAAATTCTGTCGAAGATTGTCGGCGACTCACGATTTGTCAATCGACGGATTATTCCCGGTTTCAACTGGCGATAATCTGATGGCACTTCGTCTGGCAGGACTCGCTGATTCTTGCACACAAAATCCAGGGCATCGGGATGAAAACCGGCCCATTGTAATTGCCATCTGGTTGCGGACTCATTTTTGAACTCGAATCAGGAAGAAGTGATGGCGCATTCAGTGGCTCCCACTTTTGAAACCACTCACTCTGTGTCTTATATTCGGGATAAGATAAACACCGCTTGAGAGAAAGATAGTCTTTAAGCGACATCGAAATAATCCATGAGTCCTTGGATGTACGGAAAGCGTTGTTATTCTGACTTGTAGCCTCAATACACTTGCTAACTAGCTGAATGATTTGATCATTCTTGGCACGCAAAATACTGCCAATCCCCACCAGCGAAATCATGTATGACTGCGATCGGTCTTTTTCTGGGAGACTCAACCACTTCTTCAGGCCGACCCAACCTTGCCTATCTTGGCCTAACTCAGCCAGGAGTATGGTCGGCCCTTCGTCTCCTTGAGTACAATCCAATTTCAAATCGCTATCAGCAGAAGCTGGTTCTGTCCACCCAGCAATAGAAACACACAATTTTTGTTGTAATGATGGCATGATGTGTCCACTCCAAACAAACTATCAATCATGGCAGCCGATCATGAGTCACTGAGAAAGGACTCCCACTTGGTAAGCATATCTTTGAGAAGCGGGAAACGAAAATCATCTCTATCAGGATGTATGAATCCCTTGCTTTTAAGACTCGTAATTTCTGTTCCAAAGCCACGACCTAGTGGAATCCTCCTGACTAGGTTCCGCAGTACCGTTTTCTCTCGAGGCGTTAAGCGCCTATTGGCTTGATTCCGTCCGCCGCCTATCTCGATCTTAGCCTCAGATACCCACCAGGATATCACACCTCTAGTAATAGACTCATCGTGAAGAACAAGGGACTTCAAATTCTCAAATTGAATGGGCTTCTGCAAATCACGCAAGTGTTGTAGGCACAAATATAGAAATAGATTGACAAACAATGGGTGCCCTTTTGTGTATCTATGTAGGACTTTTGGAGGAAGAATGTCATCTGGGTTTTCAAAAATCTCCTCCATCATCCTCGAAAGCTCGTCTGGCGAGAAAAATTCAACTTTATATTCTTGCCAAAAATTTTCTCCAGGCAGCAAAATACCTCGTTCCTTTGGCGGCTTATGGTCAATAACGACCAAAGTCAGACCGAATTTACCAGATCTTTCTGCTACTACATCAACAAGCTCTTTGAGATACCCCAGAACTTTGCTCGCAATCGCAAAGTTCACAAGCTGCATCCGATCGAACTCATCTAGCACGATCAGTACATGCTGGTTCAACCGCACAAGCTCAGTCAGTATTTGATTGTATCCGTTATCCACAATTGGAGCCTGCCTGACATCCAGTAATTTCATTATCTCTGAATAGACTCTGATATGTGGAGACAGGGGCTGATAGTCTCGATTATTTAGCAATGAATGCAAGTTTAGTTTCACTGCTCGTACTTTGACTATGTCTCGTTCCAGCACCCACCCTTCTTTGTCAATGATTCTGACAGGTGCGAAAGATGAGCCGCTCGGGTGTGAGCTGCTGGCGGCAAGAAACTCACCTTGCGAAGCTTCGCCAATAATACTGGAATCAACTTCCTCCTCCTTCTCGTACAGTTTTGTGTTTCGCATAACAAGAAATGGAAATTCATTCAGATATTCGCAAATTCTACTTACGAGCGTTGTTTTGCCGGAACACAGCGGGCCGCTGACCCATATTCCTCCACAATATGCTCTCAGCGATGAAGAATGTGGCGACAACACTCTAGGTTGCGAAATGCTCTTGAGTATTGCATTCCTCAGTTCCTCTCGATGCACCTGTGCAAAGGACACACCCACGGATTCCTGATCAGGCAGAGCAAATGGCTGAATGAGTTGAAAATCATAGTCAAATATCTCATTATGGGCATCGGGTTCTCGAATGATCATCAAGCGTAGACTAGCACGTCCAGGTTGAATCGGCTTCAGGAAAATTCTAAGGTATTGTTTTGGACCTTAGGAGTCGGTTTACGAAAGCCCAGGTTTCCTTGACAACTCGGCAGTATGCAAGACGGGTCCGAAAGAGAATCCGGCAACGTTACTTTCACATGCAAATGCTGACGCCAATATACCTCAGTAGCATTCTCTGCAAGCGCTATTCTGACGCCATCAACATAAACAACGGGATGTGTGTTCACACAATATTCCTTTCAGGTTCCTGTGCCCACTTATGGAGAACGCATGTTTCCAGTAGTGTTCGTTCGAGCATACACGGTTTGCTCTTCCCGCCTGTATGGCCACTCGTCGGCCCGTCATTGGGGTCGGTTTGGTCGTTGTCCGATTGGCTCAAACGCTGCTTTAAAATATCAATAGCATCTTCCATCTTCCTGCCCAACGCATCGGCAGCCCAAGTGAGTGCAACCGCGAACCCGGGTAGGCCAGAAGCTGCAAGCACGTATGACTGTTTTTCCCCTTGGTTGGGAACATCAACGAGGTCATCTTTCTTGAGCAATTCGCCCAACAGCATATGAAAATCCACCACTGCATCAATTATCTTCTGTTGAGCGCCATTCTGGGGTATCTTTCCCTTCTTGAGGGCCTCAGTGTATTCACAGAGAGCTTTTTTGAGGTCACTCACTTCTACTCCGTCACGCATTGTTTGACGCAGGGTCGCTGCTTTTTCCCAAATTACCAAAGCATCAGGATTGACCAGCCTGCCCCTCTTAACTCGTGTTACTACAGACTGCAACAAGATCGGGTTCGCATAGACGTATTCACCCCAAATAGGATGGTAAATGAGTTCCAATAAGAAGGGAGGTGGGGGAAGTGTCGCGTCCTGGTCAACATATTTGCTCTTGTCGCCGGGGGGCGGGATCGCGTTGGAATCGGAAGCATAGCGTGTCGCGTCCTGGTGAACATATACCAACGCGTATATAAGTGAAGCAATAGCCGCCTCATTGCCGAGGCGCAAACGCTTCTGAAACTCAGAACGAAAAACAACGACCTGATTATTATTGGTGTTCATAACT
This sequence comes from Candidatus Amarolinea dominans, assembly GCA_016719785.1. Classification (NCBI taxonomy): domain Bacteria; kingdom Bacillati; phylum Chloroflexota; class Caldilineae; order Caldilineales; family Candidatus Amarolineaceae; genus Candidatus Amarolinea; species Candidatus Amarolinea dominans. Next base: position 42,200 of record JADJYJ010000029.1, on the reverse strand, counting down.
CGATTATCCCGCTTACATATTTGCCTAGTGCCTCAATCTCCCGCCAGTTTTTCTTAACAGCAAAATGGTCGAGTTGCTGCCATTTTTCAGCATCGTCTTTCAATAAACCTGGCAAGAACACACGTTCTGGTCGCTGTAGCCACCGCCAAACATAGAAAATAACCATTGCGAAGAGAAGTAGTACCATTGCGAAGAGAAGTAGTACCATGAGGGTACGGGCCAAGTTGGCTAGGCTTAAGAGACCCATTGATTCTTCTTCTCTGCTCTGTCTTACCATTACCATTTCCCCTCGGATCGTCTCGAACCGCGCGCCCTGGATCACGCCAGCCGACACCTCCGCATCGATGCGCAGATCGCGACCAGAATCCATAGTGGTTTCAACCTGGAACAGGCCGGCGACGATTTTCTGGATTTCCAGCGGAGTGCGCCTGCCCAGGTTGCGCTGAACCCAGACCGTAGGCGTCAAAGCGTACGCAGCCGGCGAGATGGCAACCGTCACGGTGATTTTCTGACCCGCGACCGCTTCTGTCACCGGCGCCGTGATCTGAATCTGGGGGTAGGCCAGTACGGTCAGGCTCACCGACCGTGCAGCGGCCACCACACCAACCTCCTGAATTTGACCTGTAACCTGGTATTCACCCGGCTGCTCGATCGCGGCGCTTCCATGCCAGGTTCCTTCTCCTGCCGGCATCAACGTGACGACGCGAGATCCCGGGCTGATCGTGACGGTCACCGGTGAGCCAGGCATGAGATCAGTTGACATATCTTCCAGCAAGAGAGAGGCGTCAATCTCGAATGGCCTGCCGGCAAACACCGCCGCAGGGATGACCCGCAGCCTTGCTGTGGGTCGCGGACGCGGGATGATTTGCAGAGCCTGTGCTCGGATCTCAAGCTCACCGACGATCACCCGGTTCGATGGCTCGATCAGCGCTGTGACGGTGTATTGCCCGCTTCTCAGAGAGGGCAGTTCCCCACGCCAGGCAGCCCCGCCATAATGCAAAGGCGCGGTGATGCCAACCGGCTGGACCAGACCTGTCACATGGACATACGAATCGTCCAGGCTCCGAAATCCGACGCCAACGAACACCTGGATACCCACCGTCTTGCTCACCTGCTGTATCTCCGGCAGGAGCGTCACACTGGCTACCACAGGAGTCGTTTCGCTGACAGCGCGGTAGTAAAGCAGGCCGCTCCCCTCCAGCGCGCCGGTGAGTGTGACAAATGACGGCGCGGACCACCAGCGCACCTGACCGGCGACAAGATTTGGTGGTACGCTGTACGTGTCGGTGATGGGCGAATCGGTAATCAAATTGAGCCGCAGATTGGTTGTGTTCAAGGGCAGTTGATCGGCCAGCACGATGGTCTCCTGGGGCAGTTCAACCGGCGTATAGCCATTCAGCAGCGCCGTCAGGCCCAACGAGTCCAGTCCCTGCTCATATAGTTGGCGGATCGGCAGGTCCCTGGCATACGTCGTGACCTTCTCAAGAATGCCGCTTGCCTGCCACTCCCGCCACTCCTTGACATTTGCCGGATCCGTCTTGGGCGAGCTGAACAGAATCACAGAAACCTTGATCCCCTGGCTGGCAAGCCTGCGTAAGGACTGGACCACGACGGCCGCCGTATCAGAATTTGGTTCCTGCAAGGCGCCATCCGTGAAGATCAGGATGTCGCAGCGCCGCGTCGGGCTGCCACAGGCCACTGGGCGCTGCAGTTGTTGCGCGGCCCACTCGAAGACGGCAGCATAGCGAGTGCCGTAGCAGAAATCGCGCCCCGCTTGCTGCGCAACCGGTTTGCCGTCGCTGCCTTTGGCGTCGGCCGGCGGGCACGGCTGCTGCTGAATGGCCGTCACATCCGCGGCTGTCCATGCCGACAAATCGGTCAGCGGCGCCAGAACCACGGTACTTGACATCGGCCGCGCCCCCTTCACCTCAGCCGCGAAGATCGCAGCACCCACCGCGGTACCGTCTGCTGGACTGTTCTGCAGCAGACGGATGAGAAAACGGCTGAAGCGAATGCGTCGCTGATCGGCATCGTAGGGGATCACGGTCTGCGTCCCCGCGGCGGTAATCCGGTAAGGACGCACCATGCTGCCGCTGTTGTCCAGCAGCAGGATGATGTCGTGCTGCACCGGGCCCTGCGCCTCGACGTTGACAGCATGCAGGAGTAGAGCGGTCAACCCACAGAAGACAACCAGCGCCCAAAAGCCATTCAGGATGTGACGGCGATCAGCATCGGGCATGGGAGACTCCTATCGTCCAGCCAATAGCTGGGTCCTCAATGTGCCTATCACCTGGGGGAGCCTGGCCCGAATTTCGGCTCGCTTCTCGGTCGTCAACTGCACATGGTCCGAGGTCACGAGCGGGCGCAACGGATGATCTCCCCAAACGATCGGATGCCCTTGCTCGTCAGAAGGCGCCTGGGATTCAGAAGGCCACTGGACATGGTCATACTGTTTGACGGTGGCTTCGACATCGTAATGCACCCGTCGCCACTGAAAGCGAATACGATCTGTCGTCGTGTCCAGCAGAAGATACTGCGCGCGGTAGTCGGCGGCTTCGCCGTTGGGCTGTCGGGGTTGCCCTACGCTGCCCGGATTGATCAGGGCCTGGGGCGGGGAGATGGGACGCCAATCGTTCATCGGAAAGGCGCGTTGGCGTCTGAAAGACGTTGCGTGTGCAGATTCACGTTGCGCCTTGATCATGACCACACGCCACCCATCTCCATGCCAGGGCCGATGACTAGGCTCTACGGTAAACAGGACCTGCTGATGGGTGTGCCCAAAGAGACCATAGCGACCCTGAGAAAGTGCGGCGAGGGCCGGCTCAGCCGCCCCTTCCTCTTTGACATAGATCTCGCTGCCGACCGGCCAGGTATGGTACAGGTGAAACTGGCCGAGGCTGTTTCGACCCTTGCGCTCTTCTGGCAATCGGCGTAACATTTCATGATGCGGCAGCAGCAGAACCTGGCGCGTCCACAAAGTGAGCGGCCAGAAATCCTCGCCCAGGCGGCTTGGCGGTGTCCACCCCGGTTTGGAGACATCGTCATCGTGGTTGCCCCGCAGCAGAAACGCCATCTCGACATTCTCTACGACCCAGCTCATGCACTCGTTGGGCTGCGGGCCATAATCAACGATATCCCCCAGGCAGGCAAAGCGCGGTTCTGGTAAACCCTCTGCATGCGCCTGCTGTCGTGCGTCGTCGGCAACGGCCAGCAGCGCCTGGTAATTGGCATGGATGTCTGAAAGAATGGCATACAAATGACCGGTCAACGTATTTCCTCCTTACTTCTATCAACTCGAATGCCTACGCGGGTTTGGTCGCGGTTGGCTTGGGCGTCGGCAACGGGGTAGCCGTCGGGGGCAGCGGCGTCACCAGGCTGTCAGGAAAGCGCGGAAACGGCGGGCTGAGCGACGAAACCGCCATCCAACCAAGCAGTGTGGTGCTGTGGCAGGGGCCCAGGGCGATGAGAAACCGGTCGCCAGCGCGGGCGCAGACAAAGACCTGGGTCTTGGACTGGATCGTGCTGATCGTGGCGCGCTCCGTCCCCGTCGGTTCTTTGAATACCGCCACCAACGTGGTGTAGAGCACCTCGCTCTGGTACTGCTGCGGCGTGGCCGTTGGCGTTGGTGTCGGCGTCAGCGTCGGCGTATGCGTATGCGTAGCCGTCGGCGTCGCGGTCGGCGTGGTCGTGTCGGTGCTGGTCGGCGTCGGCGTCAATGTAGGTGTGTGGGTCCATGTGGGTGTCATCGTGGGCGTACAAGCAAACGAAACGCTGCCGCAAACGGCCTGCGGCCAGGCAATGAAGCCGTTGACCCAACTGCAGATAAAAGCAGCCAGGATCAAAGCTGCCGCAGCAATCACAATCCCACGGATCCGCCGCTGGCGAGCAGTCTGCGCGAGGCGCCGCTCGACCTCGCTCAACCGCACTCTTGGCTCATTGTTGCGGCTGTCCAGCTCGCTCCAGCGCAGGTAATACTCCTGCGCCAGGAGAAGATTGTTGTCCTTGAGGGCTTGTTCGGCGCCGCGGCGGCAGGCTTCAGCCAATCCGCCGCGCGCATCTGGATGATTCTCGTCATACTTGTCGAGCACGCGGCGGTACTGAATCTCGGCCGCGCCCAGGTCGCCGCGCTCGAGCGCCTGGGCGCCCTGCGCCAGGATCTCGCCGATTTCCTTTTGTCGCTGTTCGGCTGCTTCCTGCCGCCGCGCCTCTTCTTCCAATGCCTTGATCTGTTCGTCGAAGGACATCCGTTGTTCATCGCTCATGGCTTCTTCTCCTGGTTGGGATCCTTCGGGATTACAAGCGTTTGGCCGCTGAACCAATCATCATAACTGGGCGCCACCGGCTCCTCCACAGGTGGAGGCGGAGATGGGGGCGGGGAAGTCGGGGGCGCCGGTACAGGGTTCGCCGGGGCTGCAGCGGGGTCGGCCGGTTCTGACGCCGCGCGAGGCCGAACAGGTGAAACCAGGGTCGGCGTGTCTACAGGCGCCGGCGTACGCTCTTGCCCTGCCATTGACGGCGCCGGGATGGGAGAGGGTATTTGATCCTGCGTTGTTGGCGGGGCGGCTGTGGGCGCCGCCGGTGCGGTCGCGGGCGCCGTACCAGGGCGCCCCGCCGAAGCTGTAGCCGTCTCTGGCGCCGTTGTCAAATCCGGTTTCGCCGGCGCACGAGGCAGGTCCGGGGGAGCGTTGTTCGCCGCCGTATGCACAGATGGGGGCTGCGCTTGAACCTGTCCGCCGCTGACCTGGCCGGTCGTCGCGTTGAAATCAGTCGGCGGCTCAACGACCGTGCTCACCAGGTTGCCAAACTGATTGTGACGGTTTTGGGCAGCGCGCAGCGTATCGAGCGCACGCCGGACTTCGTTCTGGCGTTGAAAATCGCTGGCGCGCTGCCGGTCGTGGGCGATGCCGGTCGCTTCTTCACGCAAACGCGCCGCGTAATAGACCGCACGCCGGCGTTCGTTGGGAAGGGACGGCCACAAGGGCGATAGAGGAGAACCCACAACCAGGCGCAGCGCCTTCTCCGCTTCGGCAAAGCAGGCGGCGCCCGCGGCATGTTCCAGGCGATTGACGAACTTGATGCCATCCACGACGTTGCCGGTGTAGCGATGCCAGAGCCGCGGCTCCTCGAAGTCGGGCGCCTGTGCAACCATGGCGCCCAGGCTCGACTGCGCCTCTTCGAAGTTGCGCGCCTGCATGGCTTTCCAGGACTCCGTCATCAGGCGTCGCAGCTCATCGGCCTGGGCCTGGGCGGTCCTCAAGCGGTTCTCCAGTTCGATGAATCGTGCATCCCCTGGCTGCGCTTGTTTGCCGTCTGCGATGGCCTGGCTAACCTTGACCAGGTCGAAGATGAGAAACGCGGCATGCGCCCGTTCATACGCCGCGTTAGCTTGCGCCTTCTGGTCAGCCAGTTTCTTCTGCTGGCTCTGCTGCAGGTTGGCACGCAGCGCCGGGAATGGCGTGTCCGCGCCCAACCGCAGCGCCTGGTCGCACAGGTTCAACCCTTCGTCGAAGCTGCCGGCCGCGTCCAAACCACGAATCTGCTCCTCCAGGGATGCGCGCAATTGATTGACAATCTGGAGGACACGATCATAACGTGGGGCCAGGGCGCGCGCCTGCAGGACATGATCAATAGTGGCAGCCGCATTGCCCTGGGCCAGGGCTTGTCGGGCCTTATCAACAAGGTTGGCGACCTGTTCCAAATCACGGCCGCGTCGATCCACCCGCCCCGCCGCCTCATTGACACGCGTGGCTTCCCCCGGTATCATCAACTTCCTGGCCCGTTCGATCTGTATGCGCGCTTTATCCAACGCATCAGCTTCCAACGCCTGACCGGCCTGGGCGATCGCAGCTTCCAGACGGTCTCTACGCTCCGCCTCGGCGCTTTCCAGCCATTGCTGCGGCTGTTCAGCGCCCGGCGTCAAATTCCGCCAATGCTCGATGATTGTTGGCAGCTCGGCATAGCGTTCCTGTGTACGCAAGTCGCGCGCCGCACGTTCAATCTCACTTTGTACTTGCTGGCGCAAGCGCTCGCCACGCGCATGGGGCGCCTGACGGGCCGCGTCGACTGCGGCGGCAAAATCAGGCGGCCGCCGGTCCAGCGCGGCGCGCAGCGTTTTCGATCTGTTGCAGACTGCTGGCCAACTGGCTGCTGTCCTCCAGATCGGCTCGCAGCTTGAGCGCGGCCGCCTGATCGTACAAGACAGCGGGAACCTGGGCGATCTGCCGCCGCGCCGATTCGATATCGCTCTGAGCCAGCTCACTCTGGGCCTGCGTCAGGGCCTGGGCGGCCTGGGCCACGCGCAGCCAGGCGTCGCTCAAGGCATCCAGGCGGCCATCCGTCGTGCGACTGCGCGCCTGTTCGAGCAGGCCCATCGCCTCGCTCCAGTCCTGGCGGTCATTGAGAGCCTGGGCGGCCGCCGCGGTCAGTCCCAGGGAGTCAATGCGCTGCTGCAGCTCATCCACCTGGCGCTGCTGTTCGGGGGTAGCAATCCAATCGGCGGCGCGCACACCCTGCAGGCGGCGCGCAGCAACTTCGTGATTGGGCACGGCCGCGTCAAGCGCGTTGCGAATTTCGTCCATTGCGCGCGTGTAGAGCGTCGTGCGGCAGCGATCAATGGCGGCCTGCAGACTGATGAGCAGCGATGGTTCATCCTGCACCGCTTGCCTGTACGCGGTCAAGGCGGTTCCTGGGTCGCGAACCTCCTGGTTGGAGGCCGCGTCGAGGCCGCGCGCCAGGGCGATCAATCTCGACACCTCGGACTGCAGCAGCCGCGAGGGTGAATCCACTTGTTGCAGTTGGTCCAGGGCGCGGCGGTACGTTGCCCGGCGCAGGAAGCTGCGCGCCTCTTCCAACGACTTGCTGGTTTCCTGGTAGCGTTTGATCTCTGTCTCGATAGCACTCAAGAACGTCCTGGCTTCGACATCGTCTGCATACCCCTCGACCGCGCCTGCCTCACGCGCCAGGCGCCCTGCTTCGACCAAATCCGTCAGGCTGGTTGCACCGTCCAGACGCTCGCGCGCGGCAGCCAGCGCCTGGTCGTGGCGCTCTTTGGCCCGACGCCGCTGCTCCTCCTCGCGCTCTCTCTGCCGCTGCGTCAAAAGGCGTCCAATCTCCATACGTAACTTGATGGCCTCTTTGCCTAGCGCCGTTTGGTTGAGCGCCTCCGCTTCGGCGACGACCTCCGCGGCCAGGGTCTCTGCATTCTCCAGGTCGCCGCGCTCACGCGCTTGGACAGCCTGGGTCAAACTCCGCTGCAGACGCTGACGATCCATCTGGTCCATCAGATTGCGCAGAGGCTGCGCCCAACGCGCCTCCGGCGGGGGCGTCTGGGTCAGGATCTCCTCCAACTCCTGGCGCAGTTCTGTCAGCCGCGCCGGGTCGTCGTCAGACCGCAAACTCTGCATGGTGCGCTGCATCTGGGCCGTCTGATACTCGGCCCACTCATTTACCACCGTTTGCTGCAACTGACTGATCGTGGTCATGAGGTCGCCGGGCGCAACCTGGCGCGTGAGTTGGCCCAGGTGTTTGAGCGCACTGCGGAATTCTTTCTGGTGTCGGGCCTCCTCGACCGGGTTCAACATGCGCCGGCGGAAATTGTCTTCATGACTGGCGATCAGAGCCTGCACGTCGTCGAGCTGCGGATGGCCGGCGTATTTTTGCCGCGCGCTCTGGAGCTCTGCGCGCGCCTGGGCGAATTGATCTTCGCGCACCAGGCTGCGCGCCCGAGCCAGGTGCTCGCCAGCCTCTGCCTCGGCCTCGACGATGGGCAGCAAGCGCGCAGCCTCGGCAAATCCCTTGGACTTTTCAAGCGCCTGCTTCACCAGACCCAGGGCGGCCCTGTAGGCGCCGGCCGTGCGCTGCGCATTCGCCTGACGCAGCGGGGCCTGCGCAGCCAATGCCTGGTCAACCTGCTCCTGCAGAGTTAGCGCCTCCGCGTGCTCCGGCTGCAGACTAAACGAGCTCGTCCAGGACGCTCTGCGCGGTCTCGAACTGTCCCTGACGAAAATTCGTGCGGGCGCTGCGCAGCAGCCGGTCAATCTTCCGGGCTTGCTCTGCGCTTTCCTTTTCCCGCACCACGCGTTGTCCTGCCAGGCGCCTTTCCTCCTCCTGGCGCGCGGTCAGGATTCCTGTCAATTCGGCCAGCAGACGCTGGGCATCCTGGCGAATGGCCGCGGCCGGGGCACAATTCACCGTTGCCTCCAGCACATCGGATGTCAGCACGCGCTGCGCTTCCTCGGGATAGGTCATCTTCAGTTCCCGTGCGCGCTGCAAGCTGAGGCCGGCTTCGGTTGCGCGGCGATAGGGCTCCGCATCGGCGGCTGACCGGCCCAGGCGGCGCGCCTGGACAGAGAATTCACGCAGCTCCTGGCGCGTCTTTTGGTATTCACCCGTCTCCAAATCGGCCACTGCTTCATCCCACAACGTACGCAGGGCCTCCTCGGCATCCACCTCTGCCTTCTTTTGCCGCAGGCGCTCCTCCAGGGCATCATACCTGGTCTGCAGAGTCTCGTATGCGCCCCCGCGCGCCTTCTCCAGGGCCCGTTGCAGCGATTTGAGCGCCACCTGCATCGCTTCGATGGTGTTGCTGGCTTCTGCCTCGGCCGCCACCTCTTGCGCTTTCTCAGCGCCCTCCAACTGGTCGAGTCGCTTCTGCGCCTGCACGACCGCCTGGTCATAGCGTTCGCGCAATTTTGCATCATCGCTGCCAGCCAGGTTCTCGCTGACAGAAGCCGCCAGGGCGTGCAGTTCGATCAAGATGGGGCGCACGTCAGCAGCCTTCTGCGCGGTCGTAACCGCGGCTGCCTTGCCCAGCGCCAATTCCAAATCGTGGCGCAGGATCGCCTGACGGCCGCGCTGGGTCTGCTGGCGTAATTCTTGCAACTGCTGCCAGTGGATTTTGGCGTCATGATTCGGGTCTATCACCTCGGCCTGGTGCAGCAACTCTTCGGCCTTGTCCAGGTTGCCTGCCGCATAGACGCTCTGAATCTGGCTGATGGCCAGGGTCAGTCCCTGGGCCTTTTCGTGCAGCGGCTTGATCTTGATGATCAGATCTTGCGCCTTCTTCTGTGCCTGGGCAATCTCCGCATCAGCCTCGATGATTTCAGGGAATTTCTGCTGCATCGGCGCGATCCAGCGGTTCTCCACTTCGGCTAGCGCCTGCAGCGCCTCGGCAAAGGCGCCTTGCGTCACCAGCTCTTCCGCGCGGCTATAGCGCTCACCAATCGAAGCGAGCAGGCGCGCGCGGATCTGAGTGCGCGCCTGGGCCGCCTGAACCTGGAATGCTTTGTTAGTTGGCGCTGCCTTCGCCTGGTCCGATGCCTTTGCGTAGGCCTCCTCCAATCTGCCCAACTCAATGAGTGACGCAACCAGGCCCTCAGCATCCTTTTGGCGAGTCAGCTCGCGCCATTTTCTCAGAGCCGGCCCCAACTGGTACAGCATAAATAGGCGATGCTGCGCCCCCTCCTTCTCCAGGAGGTTCAGAAAAGCATCGCTGCGACGCAGCGCTTCCTCCAGGTGCAGTTGGCCTTCGAGCGCCAAGAGTTCAGCCACCGCCGTGCGTATCGCTGGCGTCAGGCCGCTGTCCAGGTGGGCGGCCTGGCGCAGCGCCTGACCAAACGCCTCGACCGCGCCGCTGACGCTGCTGTTGATTCGATTGTAGCCCACCTCGAGCTGCTCCTGAATCTTCTGCCACAGCTCGGCCTGGGTCTGCATGCGGTGCAGTTGCGCTTCGATGGCCGGCAGGCTGGCCGCGCCCCGCGCCTGGCGCAATCTTTCCAGCGCGCTCCCGGCGTCGCCGCGCTCGATCATTGAGGACGCCTCGGTCACCAGGGCTTCAGCCTGCTGCTGCAGCGCCGCGTTGGACTCGCGACGCACGCGCTCGGCAATCTGTTTCAAGACCAGGTCATGGGGTCGGTTCACCACCGCCTGGTTCAGTGTGGCAAGGCCATCAAGCATGTTGTCGCCGACCAGGCGTTCCAGGGCATTCTGAATCAGCTTGCTGGCGGCCTGCAAACTCTCTACCTGCTGGGCCAGAGTCCGCCAACTCGCCGGCAGACTGGTAACGTCGGCAGGCCTGGCAGCCAGGCGCTGGCCGGCATCTTCCAGGGTGTCGTTCAGCGCCTTCCACTCGATGGCGGATGCGTCCCCGCCGCGGCCCGCCTGATAAAGCTGCTGCGCGCGCGCGAAACTGGCGGTCGCCTGGTCGAGAGTATCCGAGATCTGTTGAGCCGTCGCCGACAAAGCCTGCGCTCGCTCTCGCCACTCGGCCGCGGGCAAGTCGCCCACCGCGTCCAGCGCGGCCTGCGCCAACCGTGCAGCCTCCAGCCACTCTCCTTCCTTTGCCTTCAACTCAGCCTGCTGCAGCAGTGGTTCGGCGCGTTGGATGGCGTTCAGTCGCGCCGCGGCCGGCTGCAGAGATTGCTCCACCAGGGCGCTCAGCTCCACGCGGGGGCCAGCCTGCGCACGCGCCCTCTCCAACAGATCCACCAGGGGTTGCCAGTCGGCGCTGCGCGGCGCGGGCGCCGCCGCGAGCGATCCTTGCAGCATGCGCGCCTGCTGCAGTGCAGCCTGCACGGCCTGGTCCGCGCCGATGTCGCCCAGGCGTTTCTGCGCCGTACTCGCCTTATCCGCGGTGACATTGGGCAGCGTCAGCACCTGGGTGTTCCATGCGGCGGCCTGTTTGAGGTCGCCGCGCTGCGCTGCGGCCTGGCCGGCCGCCAGCAGCGCGTCCACGTACGCGTCGAGCAAGCCCGGCGCAGTGGGCCAGGCGTCGTGAGCTTCCTTGAACAAACGCAGACGCTCGTTTTCATCGGCGTTGTTCAGCGCGCGCTCGTGCAAACGACGCACATCCTGCTGCAAGCGATCGGCTTGACGCAGCCCTGCTAGCAGACGCTGGTGTAGGTCCGCGTCCCGCTCACGCTCCGCTTCCAGCCCGTCGCGAAAAGACTTTTCGGCCTGATCCGGCTCACGGTCCTTGAGCCGCTGTTCGCCCTGCGCCAACATGACCCGCGCCCGCGCCAGGCCGTCAATCGTCGTCTGCACCTCTTTCAGGAACGCCTCCAGGGTGACGCGAGTCTCCCCGAAATCGGTGCTGCGAACCTGGGTCGCGATGCTCAGTTTCTCTTGCGCGATCAGCAGCGTTTCGCGTGCGCTGTCCCAGCGGCGGCTGTCGAAGTCGCGCTGCGCCTGCACACACGAGGCAGCCACGTCGCACAAGGCAGCGGCCTCGCGGCGGTCCTTGTCGGCCAGGGGATGGCCCGGAAAAACCTCGAGTATGGCCTGAAAGGTCGCGCGGGCGTCGTCGAAGGCCTGGCGGGCCGCATCGAATTGACGATCCGACAGCGCCAGGCGTCCACGTTCGACAGAGGTCAGCGCATGTTTGCGATGTCCTTGCAGCCACAGCGCCTGCCAGTTGGGATTCATGGGGAAGTCACGGCGCAGGTTTTGTAGAACGGCCACCGCGTCTGGCAGGTTATCGTTCTTCAGATACTCCTCGACCGTGCGCAACTGCTGCGAAATGCGGCGCCAATAGTTGGTGGCCCCACTGAGCACTACGGCCACTTCTCGGTTGCCGCGGGCCTGCTCATTCAGGGTTTCAGCAAGCGAAACCGCCAATTCGTAGTCTTCATTCTCGAAGGCGGTTTGCGCGCGTTTGAGTTGAACCTCGAAGAGCGTGCGCGCGGTCAGGTCATCGGCCATGCGACGGGCTTCCCCACCCAGGTCGGTAAGGCCCGCGGCCGCCAGGTCACGCAGCAGCGTGTCCAGGGTGACGAGTGCGCCGTCCACGTCGTTTTGACGCTCCTGACGGGCTGCGGTCTCTATGTCCTCGCGTACGCGGCGTTCCCAACGCTGACGCTCACGCACCTCGTTGCGCAGCGCCTCGATATCCGCGTGGTATTTGAGGATGTGATGATCCGCGCCCAGGCCCTGCGCCTGATCGAGCAGGCCGGCGGCGTCTGCATGACGCTGGGCCTGGCAGGCCTCACGCGCGTCAGCGATCGCCTGTTGAATCCCGCCATCCCATCGTTTCTGTTTCTCGACGCGGTCTTTGCCTTCCGCGGCGCCGCCGTGCTTGGGGATCGCAGCCAGCACCCGGTCGAAGCAGGCCAGGGCCTCGTCCCAGGCGTAACGGGTGAAATGGGCCTCGGCCTCCGCCATCGTGGTGCGCATTTCTTGATCGCTCATCATCTTTTCGGGCATCGTTTCCTCGCTTTTCTTCTCATCTCAGCCATGAGTCGCTCGATTCAGCCAACAATGATCCACCGTCTTCAAGGATGGTGTTTTCACTCTGTTTCTTTACAGACTTGCCTCAGGGATCCAGGCGATAGCGCCACACGCCCCGCGTGGTGGCCGCGTAGAGCCAGGCCTGGCCGTCCACATCCAGGTCGCGCACCATGGGCGGTGAACTGCCGAAGCCCAGGTTGATCGCCTGCCAGGTTGCCCCCTGGTCCGTGCTGCGCCACACCCCGTTCATCTGCCCCGCGTACAAACGGTCGCCAGACTGGATTACATCGTTGGTGCGCGCCTGTGGGGCGCCGGTCGGCGCAGCCCAGGTGTTTCCCGTCCTACGCAGCAGAAAATCGCTGCCGCCGATGATCCAGGGCGCGCCGCTGTTGTCCAACAGGAGGGCGCGGCCGCGAGTCTTGCCCGCGGCCGGTTGCGACCCGGCTCCAGCGGCTCCAGGCGCCGTTACCCGGGTTACGCAGGTACAGTCCATCTTCCCACACGAAAGCGGCGATCCCGCCCTGGTTGGCCGCAATGCGCAGGACACTCGCATCGAGACTCAGACGCCGCTGCCAGGCGCCCTGTAAGGTCCCATTGGCAATGCCAATGTCATAGATTCCCAGGAGATCGGTGGCCAGGAAAACACGCGCTCCATCGTTCGAGAAGGTGACGCCGTAGGTGTAACGGGCGTCGTCCGGCAAACCGCTGCGCTTCTGCGTCCATGTTGCGCCGCTATCGGTCGTTTCGTACACATAATCTCCCCAGATACCGGCGACAGCCTGGTTGCAGAGGGGCTCTTGCGCTTCAACGACAATGAAGGTGTTGTTCGCCGGCAGCACAGGGGGCCAGCCTCCGGCAGCATTCTGTTTGTAGATGCCGCTGGCGGCGCCGGCCAGTTTGACTGACCCACAGACCGAGAGACTCTGCACATCGACATTGTCCAGACCCACCCGGGTCCACGCTGGCGTGCTCGTCGGCGTTAGCGTATGCGTGGGTGTCGGGGTAGGCGTCGCCGTTGGCGTACGCGTGGGTGTCGGGGTAGGCGTCGCCGTTGGCGTACGCGTGGGTGTCGGGGTGCGCGTCGCTGTTGGGGTGTATGTCGGCGTCGGCGTCTTCGTGGGTGTAGGTGTTGGCGTTGGTGATGGTTGCTTCATTACGTATACGAGCCAGGCTCTGTGGGGCGTAGGCGTTGGTGTCCACGTCGGCGTAAAGGTGGACGTCGGCGTCGGCGTAGCCGTCGGCACGGTGGGCGTCGGCGTCGGCGTAGCCGTCGGCACGGTGGGCGTCGGCGTCGGCGTAGCCGTCGGTACGGTGGGCGTCGGCGTCGGCGTAGCCGTCGGCACAGTGGGCGTCGGCGTCGGCGTAGCCGTCGGCACGGTGGGCGTCGGCGTCGGCGTAGCCGTCGGCACAGTGGGCGTCGGCGTCGGCGTAGCCGTCGGCACGGTGGGCGTCGGCGTCGGCGTAGCCGTCGGCACAGTGGGCGTCGGCGTCGGCGTAGCCGTCGGCACGGTGGGTGTCGGCGTCGGCGTTGGCGTCGGCACGGTGGGCGTCGGCGTCGGCGTTGGCGTGTCTTTATAGAAATTACCCTCACCAGAATAACCTGTCCAGTCAATCGTTTGGTTGTCGAAGGCTTGACCGTTACCGCTAATCACCTCGGCCCCCGTTGCCACAAAGCCCAACGGATTATTGGCAACCACACGATAAGTGGCATAGTCCTTGGTCGTGGTCAGACGCCAATAACCATACGCGTCGCTAGAGTCTCGAGCCAACTCGACATCGTTGTTGCTAAGAATCAACGTGACGCCCTCGAGAGGACCGATAATTGATCCCGGATTCCCTCTGTACACGTGACCGCTGAACTCGGCAACAACAGTCAATGGTTGGCGACTCGAAATGGACGTCACGGGAATCTGATCTTGCGCTAAACTCGCGCGGTCGTCTGCGGAGCCGGCCAATCGCACGATTGGAACATCGGCCCCCCATGGAATGAAGCTGGTCAGCAACACCCACGTGATCAGGAGTATGACCCCCAAGCCGCATGCGAACCACAAGAGTAAGACCGGTCTGCGGTGTGGAGCACTTGGGGTGGCATCTTCGTGTATGTGATTCATAGTAAATGCCTCGCTGTCCTATTTCGGCTTCAGTTCACTAACCACGAACTTCCATTCAGGAGACGCATTACTGATTATATTGCCGTTCCCATCCTCGATCCATACTTTCCATGTGTATTCATACGATGGTAAGTACACCTCACATGACTCCTTCTCCGATTTGCATGTATACTTCTTGGGACCGTTCCAGGCGTGCTGGGTGTACTCCACTACATACACTTGAGGGCTTTGTAGAGATTGCCCGTCCCAGCTCCATTTGAATATCCGGTTTACAGCTCCATTCAGGGTGGCATCCGATGTAGGCTCGATGAGTGTGATCGTCCCGTCGAGCCAGCTCGGCGTTGGTGTGGGGGTCCGTGTCGGCTTCGGCGTTGCGGTCGGCGTCGCCGTTGCCACGGTAACCGGACCCCATGTCAAGGTGATCCGCAAAGGCTGGCCGTCGCTTCCCTGGACCGTTTTCCATTCCTCAGCGCTTATCTGATATTCCAAGCCAAAGGTGAGACTGCCCACATCCTGGTTTTCCGACAGGGCCTTGACACGCCATTCCTGGGCAAGTTCGACCTTCAGGGGACCAACTTTCTTGAGCCGGAGCGTGGGCGATGTGCGCTCGAGAATCCAGCTCTCTTCATCAGCCGGCGTGAATCGGTAGCCCCGTTTGATGATTTCTTCCACATCGCTTTGACCGTTTTGGCCACAATCCTTCTCGACAACGGGAAGCACACTGAACGACCATGCAACAGGTCCACTCTTCGACTCGCCAACGGTAACCACGTCAATCGGTAGCTTGGCCTCGCCGCTATCGCTCACCGTCAGCTTCAACACGCACGGCAGGTCTCCAACGATCGGGGACGGCGTGGGCGTCGGTGGCACAGGAGTGTTGGTTGGTGGCACGGGGGTGTCGGTTAGCGTCACAGGGGTGTAGGTCGGCGTCGCTGTGAGCGCCTGGATCGTCAATGACCTCCCGCTGGAAACCAGATTTGTGGCGCCATTGCGCACGCTGATATACACAGTCCCGGCCTGTTGCAGCAAGTCCGCGCCAACGGTCACCGTCACCCGGTCGGTGGAGCGCAGGGTTGGGGTCAGGACCACGGTCTCGTTGTTCTTACCCACCCATTCCACTACCGCATCGTCAGCAAAATTGCTGCCGCTCACGATCAGCGTCCTCGGGCCGCTTGCGGCGTCTACGGAGGATGGTTCGAGTCCGGCAATGACAGGTCCTTCTCGAGGCGGCGCCACATAGATAATGACGAGCGCCAGGAGCATGACCAGGGTCGCGCTGCCTGCCAACAAGGGCCAGTGCTTCTGCCACCACGGCGGCAGGTAGCCCTTGGCCTTCTTGCGCGCCGCCGCCAATTCGGGCTGCTTCCCGTCGCAAGCGTCATGCACCGCCTGCCAGCGCTGCTGCGCCTGCACCTTGCTGTTCGCCGCGCCGGTTTCCTCCTGGTTCAGCGCCTCGGTCGCAGTCACCAGGGCATCGGTCAGCCGCTTCAGCAGACCCGGGTTCTTCAGCCCCACTTCCAGGTAGTCTTTGCGCAGAGCGTCAGCGGTATGCGTGCGCTGCTTCGCAAAGATGCCGCGCACCTGCTGGCGCAGGGCCTCATCTATGCGGCCGTCCAGCGTCTGCACGCGCGCCAGCAGCGCCTGTCGCTCACGCGGCAGGAACTCAGGCGGGAGACTATCTAGCTGCTGGCGGACGGCCAGGCTCTGCGCCAGGGCTGCGGCCGCCTTGCCGCTCAACGCCGCCTCGGCCTCCCGTAGCTTTCCCGACAGCTCCTGAAGGGTTTCCAGCACCTTACGCTGCTCATGCAAACGTTGGATGGCGTCAGGCATTTGGAAAAGCCTCCTGCTCTAAGGTCTCCTCGCTCGGAGTGTTCTGCTGCGGCGTGTTCAATGAGATGATCCAGGCACTGCAAGCGATCAAGGTTGGATAATACTGCTCATTTTCCGTTTCTTGGCCCAGGATTGCCGTTTTTGCCATATCCGTTGACCCTCCGAGATTGCATCTGATCCGATCTCCCACTGCGGCTGGTAGCGCACGCCGCGTTCATCCGGCAGGTCCACTCCGGCCGGGCGTTCCTGCGATTGCGTAAGCCATGTCTGCATACGGTCCAAAATAGTCCCGGTCGCTGCACGCTGCGGCTCATCGCCATCGATGCCCTCCCTTGCCAGGTTCCTGAAGGCTTCACTCGTCAGTACGCTGGCGGGCAGTCTATCCGCGTCGCGCAGAGCGCCGGTCAAGCGCTTGATGGTTGCATCCTTCCCATCCAGTTGTTCCGCGTCTTCCAGCGCCTCCCGGCACCAGCGCGCCTCCCAGTAAAGCTGCACCAGGTCGGTCGCATCGAATTCACTCTGTGTGACGACCCGATCAACTTCACTCTGCAGCGTAGCAGCCAGTCTTTGACCCAGGTCAAGCATTTCGTTCTGCAGGCTTTCCTGTTGTGTGTTCCAACGCATGAGCACACGAGAGTTAGGATTGGGAGATAAGCGGCGATCGCGCACGATCAAACGAGCCTGCAGCGTCTGGGCGAACCCGCGCGCGGCTTGCGGCTGCTGAAGCAGGGCGGCGGCGCGCGACTGAATCGTCTGGCAGTCCTGTAGGACGCCGGTCAAGCCCGCCTCCTCGATCAGTGGGCTGCGCTGCAGTTGCTCGATGCTTTCCCGAGCCGCGGCGGTTCCCCAGGCCGGATTCCCCCGCTCCAACGCGCCCATGAGATCGGTCGTCTGTTGTTGGACACTCCGAAGCGCCTGCTCTTTTTCTCGTTGTTGCTCTTGAATTCTCTGATTCTTCTCGATACCTGCTCGAATTTGGTTTTCAATCTCTTGCAGCCTCTGTAGATCGAGATTCAGCTCGGCTTGCCAATGCTCATGGCGCGCCAGGGACCTGGCAGAAGTAATGGACTGCAAACCCGACTCAAACGACTTGAAGCGAAGCGCTTGCTCTGCCTCCTGGGCAGCATCAGTCAGACGCTGGCGCAGGAAATTGACGATGCGTACCTGCCAGCGCTTGATTTGCGGCTGCACGCCCCACCCTTCGAAGTAGCCATGCAGGGTAGAGAGGCGGATGGCCAGGTTATCCAGGTCAGAGGCTGACACTATGGCAACGGCGTCTACCTGGCCTGCGGTCGCTTGCAGCATTTCCAGATGGCGTTCGTCGGCTGCAAAATCAACGTCCGCCGCAGTCGCATGGTTCGACAAGGCGCCGGCGCGGAAGGCCATATGAGCCTGGCGCGCCAGATCGAGAGCCTGGTCAATCTCAGTCTGCGCTCGCAACAGCTTGCGCCATTGCCCGATCACCCAGGTGCGAATTTCCTGCACTTCAGCGCCGCGATCGTCTTCGTGGGGCATTCGGTAGAGAGCGATCAATTGCCCTGGATCTGCCCCTGCGGCCCCAGCCTGTCGGCTCCGTTCCATACCGGCAGCCTTGCGTTTCTGCAGTGCGTCGTTGGCACGGTCACGCAGCGTGATCAACGCCAGGGGCAATTGGGACAGCACGCGTTCAACGTGCGCCGCGATTTCCAGAACACGTTCGAAGTCGCTGGCCCGGTAAGCCTTCTCTGCCTCCGCCACGCGGCCATTCAGCCAGGCGCTCTTGAAGAGATTCTGCAGATCCAGCAGAGGTGGCTTGTCCACCACGTTGGCGCCCCGCACCTGGTCAGGCTGATCGCGACACGTTTCTCCCAGGTCGCGCAGCCGTGTCACGTCCTCCGTCATTCTCCTCGGTAAGTCGCCTGGCAGGCTCTCCAGTAGATTCAAACAGACCGCGAGTCTCGCAGTAGCCGACCCATCGGGCGAATTCCCGATCTGGACGACCTCTTGTTGCACCCGACGCAGCTGGTTTTGATAGGCGTCAAATCTCGCCTGCCAACCGTCCAGAGCCTGGCGCTGTGCATCGTTCGCCCAACGGCGCACCCGCTCGATTTCCATCCTAGCTTCGGTGATATTGGCTGTATCTGAATAGCTGGCATCCCAGTTCTTTTGCAGAGTTCCGGTCAAAGGCATGTTAACTCGTTGGTAACGCTCAGCGGCGACGGCCTTCTCGACTTCCTCCCATGTCGCCTGCTGCGACGGGGAGAGAACCAGGGTTGCCTCTGCCGGCAATGACGCAGGCGACGCGGCTGCATCTATTTGCCGCAACAGGGTCTGCAGAGGGGACCGTGGCCAGTCACGCAGGCGCTGCACGACCGCGCTGGCGGCGTCGAGGTCAGGCACGATGAGGTCACCGGCGCTGCGCAGATCGGTCAGGAAGCGCTGTTGCACGAGTTGGCCGGCCTCCGCCCAACTGACCAGGCCGCGCGCCTCCGTGTCCGCAGGAAAGAGCTGCAGCGCGTCACGCCCCAGATTCAAAGCTTCAGCGTAGTTGCCCAGGGCGAGCTGTTTTCGGCAGTCGGCCTTGAGCTGCTGGGAACGGGTCAGGCTCTGAGCCTTCGGCAGCAGAAACAGCGCCCGGAAATGCTGCGGATTCTCGTGCAGAACCTGGTTCAGCCGGTCTTCGGCGTTGGTGTACTGCTGATCACGCAGTGCGGCGTCGGCTTCATTGACGACGCGCAGCCAACGTTGGCGATTCTTCAACTCACGCTCGATCTGTTGACGACGGTCGTCGAGCACCAACTCGGCTGGCGCGCCCTTGATGGCCGTGTCTAGCACATCACTGGCTTCATGCAGAGCCGCCAGCTTTTTTTCTTCAATCGCCGTCCAGTCTGCCCGCTGAGCATCAGCTTCTAGCGGCTGCGCCCGCACCTGGACGTCATTGGCGTGATTGAGAGCCTGTCCACCCGTCGCCAGGGCGCGCAGATCACGAAAGGCGGCTTCATTCAGCAGATCCGGCCGGTACTCGCCAACGCGCTGCAGCATCTGGGCTGCGTCATCCCAGGCGCGATCAATCAGGTATTGAACTCCCTGGTTCAGCAGCGCCCATTCGTTCAGCAGCGTCGGATCGGCACCCGTCCGGTCGCGCAAGAATTGCCCCACACGCGCCTGCAAGCGCAGGTAACGCGCCAGCCGCGCCGGCTCGCTGCGCGGGTCAAGGTTGCTCAGTACGCGGCTGAAATTGATGTCGGCCTGACTGAACTGTTTCGCCAGCAGGCTGATGCGGGCCATGGCAATCGGCTGCCACAGCTCTTTGTCCAGTTCTTCACGCGCCTGGTCACGCCATTGTTTGAAATTCTGACGCAGGCCAGGAGACAGATCATAGCGCAGAGCCAGGTCTGCCGCGGCCAACATGCGGTCGTAGCGGTCTTGTCCACGCGCTTCCAGGATACGAAAACGCAGGCGGTCGAGCAGGCTGGAGGCGCGCGCAAGTTCGAAGGTCTCCATCAACCAGGCCAGATCCGCGGCCAGGTCGGCCGCGCTGCGATACCGCCGCGCCTCATCGCGCTGCAAGAGACGACTAAGCAACAGGTGGCTGGCTTCGCTCAAGAGGTTCCAGGTGGGCGCTCCCATCCCAAGGGTGTGGGGTGGTTTGCCGTCGTTCTCCAATTCGAGGAGTTGTCCAGCCAACAGGTGGTACGCATGTTGACCGAAGTAAAACAGGTCATTTGCGAACTTATCAGAGCCTCCTGTGATGTTCCAGTCAATCAGCCGTACCTCTGGTTCGGCCCCGCCTGCCGGCCAGCGCACGCGGACACGATCCAGTTTGGTGCGGGGCTCGAAATCACTGAGGGCAAAGCCATGTTGGTGCGCCAGGGCCATCCCTTGCGCCACCCGCTGAAGCACGGCCAACACCCGGCTTTCGCTTTGCAGGTCAATCACCGGAATGACTTCTACGGCAGGTGGCGCCATCTCCTGCACCTGGAAAGGTCGGCCGTTCTCATCAACGCCGTCATCCAGCAGCGCAACGATCACACGACGCATGCCGGTGCTTGCCGCGCGTCGAACGCGCTCCTCTGCGCTGCGCAAGAGGGGCCATTCCTCATCTTCCGCTGCGTTGAGCGTGCGTAGAACGGTGGATTCCTTGCGAAAACCTTCAGCATCCGGGCTGTCGGTCTGCCAACGGTCGCTCAGGCGCTTGATAACCACCGGATACACGTCGAGCGTCGCCGCGTAGGCGCGCGCCATGGCGCCGGAACCGATGGATCTCACATCACGATAGACTTTTCCACCCAGGATGATCTCTTCACCTGACGTTGCCATTACAGTGCCAGCTCCTCATCGCTCGTGGGAGGGATGTATTCCAGGTAAGCCACACGATTTTCATGAATGCCGGCCACCAGGTAGCGGCCGGCTGTCATTGCCAACGAGAGCACGGTCGAACGAAGTGCATCCGTACGCGCCAACAGTTCGCCATGGCGCCCATCCAGCACCATGACCGCGCCGCTGTTCGTGCCGCACACCACCAGGTTGGCGGCCTGATCGGTGGTCAAAGCCGTGACCTGCTCGCCCAGGTCGAGGCTGTAGGTCCACGCTGGCTCAGTCAAATCTGGCGCAAAAGCGGCCACCTGACTCTCGCCGTTGCTGCCGAGGACAGCCACAACGGCGAGCGGCGCCGGCAGAGCGGCCAGTTGTGTTACACGCTGCCACAAGCGCTTGCCAGCCCGCGGTTTACCGCTGCTGGCGTCCAGGGCCGCCAGCAGACAGCGTTCGGTGCCCGACGAACCGACGTAGAGGGTGGCGGCGTCGCTGCTCAAGGCAACTGCCCAAGTCTTGCCGTCTGTCGGCGTATGGTCGGCCGGATGCCGGCGCCAAACCGTCTGTCCGTCCCAATCCAACACCGTCAGGGCCGGGCCAAGATGGCCGATAGCCATGAGACTGGCGTCGGGCGCCAGGCTCATGGAGTAGATATCGTTCGTCTCGGCGCGGATTTGCTCCGGCCAGCCGCTGACGGCATCCCCATCCCACATCAGCTCGAGTCGAAAGACCTCACCCGAGCGAAGGCCGGCCAGGGCGCGGCGCATGTCGGGCGTCACGGCCGCTGCACAGAAGGGCAGATCCTCTTCGGTCTTGCGCCCCGGCGCGGGGGGCGCGTAATAACGGAAGGGATTGTTGCCCCAGCGGTCGAGAATGCGCAGATCGTGTTCGCTGCCTACCAACAGATAGTGGCCGTCCTCGCTCAGCGCCAGCGAATTGCCCGGTGCGCCAACGAAGAGCCAGCGCACAATGGTCAGGGATGCCTCGCTCATCGGTCGTCTCCTCGCTTACAGCCCTTGTTTGCTGGCCTGCGCCTTCAAACGTTGTATTTCATCGCGCAGAATCAACTGCATGACCGTACCCATGTCGCGCGCCGCGTTGTTGGTGCTGCGCTTGAACGTGTAGATCCGTTCTTTGACGAACGGCTCCAGGCGTTCCAGGCGCTTCAGCGCGTTGCGCGCCGGACGACGCGCATCCGCTGGTTCCTCGCTCTCGGATGGTCCCAGTGCGGTTGTCGTATCCAGGATCGCCTTACCCACGTCTGCCAGCTTGAGCGTGAAGGGGTTCTCGATGCCGGCCAGAGAGACGCCGCGCTTGATGAGATCAGCCTTGACGCGTTCGATCAAGCCGAGATGGAAGCCGGGTAGTTCAGTGAACTTGAGCATGAAATTCTGCAGGGCATTGAGGTATAAGCGCGACTCCTGTTCGCTCGTCGGGAGATTGGCGAAGCCCGCCTTGTCCAGATCGCGTACCACGCTGCTCTGGCTGAGGGTGAGCTTGCGACCGTCGCTCAGACGCAAGAAAAGTTCAGTGCTCTCATTGTTCTTCTCGTCCACAAAGGCGTCTTCGTAAATCAGTCCGTAGGCGCAAGCCAGGGTAAACGTACGCAGCTTGTCACGGTTACCCATGGCGATGACCAGTTCAGGCGCCAGGGCGCGCATCGGGTTGTTGGTCTCATTGAGCGTGGGAATGGACTGCTCGAAATCAGTGGCGTTCTGTTCCTCGGGGAAGAGATGAATGCTCTCGCGCCCGCGGTTGAGCTTCTCCCGATACTCCGGCTCACATTGGGTGTACAACTCGACGGCGTGCAGAGACGCGCCGCGCGAGACCTCCACCACCGTGCAGGCCATCACATTCTCAGCGGTCACGTCTACGTTGAAACCCTGGTCGCGCAGGGTGGCGCGTGAATTCTCCAGGAACTGGCGCGCATCATCGTCGCGGGCTTTCTCCAGATTGAAGGAGACATAGCGCTCCCGGAACATCGGCGCATCATTTTTGGCTGGGTTGTAGCGGAGGAAGGGTTCCTCCACGAGCAGGCAGCGGTTACTGAACTCGGAATGTCCACGAAACTCAGTCGCCAACCGTTCGGCGACCGTCGTGTTCGTACGCACCACCTGGAAAATGCCCTTGGCGCCGGCAAACCAGGTGTCGGCAATTTCCTCGGCGCCCCTGGCTCGCTCTCCCCACGTCGTCACCAGCCGGTAGTCCAGGGGAACCTGCTCATCGAGGCGCTCCCAACGCAAACCCTTCTGGTCGCCCACCTGCCCCATGATGCGCGCCACCGCGGCGCCGACGTGTTCAGGCCGCCGGTACAGCTCATCCTCGAACTGGGGATTGGTCAGATAGCGACGCACCTTCACCGTACGCTTTTCGTTGCGATTGGCCTCATGCTGGCGCGTACGCTCGATCAGGATGCGGTCCACATCCTTCAACGTTCGTTCCCAGTTCTCCAATTCCACACCCACGAGGTCGAGCACGCTGTTCTGGCCCGAGCTGTCCTTTTCGGCGGCGCCCAGGGAATCGAGCACGTCGAGTACAGTCCGATAGAGACGCTGGTGCAGCACCAATTCGATGCGCTCCACGAATTGACTCTTGAAAGACTCCTGCGCCTGGCGTGGTTTGGCCTTGAATGGCGGCAGATAACGGTCGAAGCGCGTATCGTTCATGGTTGTGACGGCCGTGCGCACACTCTCGCCTACCTGGCGCACTCGCGTCTCGACCTGCTGCTCCTGCCACAGACCCTCCAGGAGAGAGCGAAAGCGGGTCAGGTACCCATTCAAATGGGCCACTATCGCGCGGGCGTAAGGCAGGCGGTTAGGCAGCAGCATGCGTTGGTCGTTACGCCGGTTCAGCGCGTCCAGGAGGGCAGCATCCAGCACTTCGGCCAGTCTGATGCGCAGGGCATCGCGGTATTTGCCCAGGATCTTGTCCCAGTCGCCGCCGGAGCGCGAATCCGGGTCACCCGGGTCGAGCTGCGGGCCGAGGTAGTCATCCAGAAACTGCTCGGTGAAGTTCAACAGACGCGTAGCCCCGTCGGCGAAGTCCTCGCGGCGGTAGTCGCCATCCCGTGTCAACACGAGGTTGCCGCGCAGATACTCGAGCGATTGCTGAAGCATCTGGTAGTCTTCGGCGAAACCGCTGTCCGACAGACTGATCAACCCAAACAGACCCGGCCAGCTCATGTCCGGTCTTTCCGGGTTGACGCGGCGTGTGGCTACGATCGCCTTCTGAATGATATTGGGGTTGGCCTTTCCGGCCACCGCGCTGGTCGCAAAATTGCGCTCGACCTCGCCCAGGGCCTCCTGCTTCGAAGTTCCCTCCAATTTTGGATCAGGGATTGGGAGAAATTCGCGCGCCACCAGTTCACGCACGAAACGATAGGCGAAGCTCTCGATCACATCATCCACCGGGAAGATGTAGCTCATGACATTGAAACTGCTGTACATCCGACCCGTATCCTTATCGTAGTGCAAACCAGCGTTGGAACGCAGCGTCGCCAGCGCATCACCCAGGCTGCCATCAATGTGCGACAGGACAAAGTCGGAGATCACGGGGAAGACGCCCTTCATCGGGTCGCCGCTGAGGTCGAAATCCTGGCTGGCGCTGCGACTGGCTGTGTCCACCAGATAGACATGATCCAACGGTTGGTTGGTGCTCCAGGTGATGGACTGCTCGCCCTCCGCGTAGCGGATCATGTAAGGCATGTTGTCCGAATGCACCCGCGTAAAACGGTCGAGTTCACGCAGCGCCGCGAACGAATTCGGTTTCAGGTTCGTCGGATCGTTCATGAAGCTGGTGTAACTGGCGAAGGCGTCGGGCAGCACGATCACGGCCGAAACCGACACCGACTGCCAGTTCTGGTTGCTGCTGATCGCCTGCCGGACGAGGTTTGCGACGTCAATCAGCATTCCCGAGCCGGTCCCGCCTGCGACAGATCCGAGGATGAAGACCAGGCGTTTGCCCTTCTCGATGTCTTCGGCGCGCAGGGTAAGGGGCTGATCCTCGTCCGCCTTTCCATACATCCGTCCAATGGCCTCGACAATGGACTGATAGACCGGGTTGGCATAACGCAAGACCAACGCCGTACGACCAATGGGGCGGCGCTGCTGCGCGCCGCCGCGGATGTCGCGCTCGGCCGGGCTGAGCATGCGAGCCAGTTTTTCATGTTCGAGCCAGTGCATGAAGGGCGCCGTTTTGCCCGAGCGGATGTCGGCAAAAATCGTGTCCATCGTCATGCCGCCTGGACTGACGACGTGCTGAAACTCCGGCAGCCGATTGCGCTGATCAAAAGCGGGGTTCAATCGTGTGCCGGCGAAACGATCAATGTCGCGCAGGCTGTCGGTGTCCAACGCCAACAACACCACGTTGTCCGGCACCTCGCCGTAAGCTTCCTCCAGGCGTTCCTTCAAGATTATCAGGGATGCCTTGCCTGAACCGCCAACCCCGATCGCTAAGACTCGCTTGGCCATGTCTCGTATTCCTCCCTATCACGTGCTTGACTGGTTGCTTGCGCAACGATGAAATTGATTAACAATGCAACTGCTTCTGATCAGTTGAGAACTTGAGCGTCACGTCACCATACGTGAGCGAGTTCGGAATCTCACGGATGACGAATCGCAGAGCGCCTGTGGCGGCATCTACGACAACCGATTCTTTGCCCCGACGCTCCACACGGAACAGCACCGGCTTGATGTCGGATGCCGGTTTTGCTCCAGGCGTTGGCTTGACGCCAGGTGCTGGTTTGGTGCCACGCGTTGGCTTGACGCTTCCCACCTTGATATGACCTTTGGGGCCAATCGTGATCTTCGAACTGCGCGCGCTCAATCCGATGCTGCGAAGAGGCTTGACCGCGCCCAGCGCTTTCGGGCCTTCACAAATCAATACATACCCATCCGGAGGCGGTGAGATGGTCGTTACCAGGAGTAAGGGAATCAGATACAAAACCAAGAACGCCAGCATGCCCAGGGCCAACAACCCGAGCAGGATGATGAGCCAGATAGGCGGGGGGCATCCATCGAAGCGCGGCAACACCGACCACTGCGCCTGCGTTGGGCAGCTGTCGCTCGGGTCTCGAATGGTGTCGCTATCGGTGTCAGGCGGCAGCGGCGTGGGCGTCGGCGTTGGGGGAATGGGCGTCGGCGTCGGCGTCGGCGTACAGACTGGCCCCTGGGCTTTCACAGCCACCGTGTGGTCGCTGCGCGGCGGCACAGTCCCATCCTGGCTCTCCGAAACGAGCCAAACGCGCAGCGTGTCGTCCACGCTGGCGTCGCACGTCAGGTCGGTCAACATACGCTGACACAGATCGTTCAGATCGCCCACATACGTATCGCCTCCCCCAGGTGCAAACATCACTTCGCTGCCCGGTTCGGAGACTCGCGCGGCGCGCACTACGACGCTCTCGACACGCGCAGCATCGAGATCACCCGCCGTTACCGTTAGAATGGTTGGCTGTCCTCCTGCGCAGACGAAAGGCTCTGGAGACACCTCCTTGATATAAGCTCCGCGACCTACGTCTACCAACAGGTCGGCGCGTGCGATCGGAATGCGTCGGCCTTCGCGGTCGTCGGCTGAACCAGCCTCGAACATCAGCATGAAGCGCCCCGAGGTGGTCAACGCCGCCGGGTAGGTGGTGGCAAAATCATGAATGATCTCGTAGACGCCATCGGCGTTGGGCGCCAACGTAACCGGGATACGCAGCTCGGCAATGCTGCCATCGGGGTGAACGATACGGCCGCTGATCGGTTGTGGTTCTCGAATCGCATTCTCTGCCTTGTCCACCAACTGAAAACGCACCACAAATGGCAGCGACGGCGATTGGCGACCAGAAACCGCGTACTGATTAGTGACGGTAGTATGAATAAGCTCCGGCGCGAGGAACTTGAAGTCATATGCGCCTGCTCGATCCAGGAAGACCGTGACTGGCGAACTGGATGTCACGGTCCAGATGTCGTCGCGCGGCGCCTTGTCCAATCGCTTCGTACCAATCGAGATCACTTCGAAAGGATTGTCAGTGCCGCGAAACCATTCGACATCGGGGTCGCTGTCCTGAACAATCGTATCACCAGGGTCTTTGATTTCGACGCTTCCCTTAGGACTGTCAGATTCATGACTGATCGTCACGATCAGACGCTGCACATAGCGGCTGACGTAGACCCGCAGTGTCTCGCCAGGCGCCAGGGGAAATCCCGACGTTGGAATGGTGTTTTGCAACTGCGCCACGATCTCGTTGTAGGTTTTCTCGATGTCGCGAGCGTTGTTGACGCGGTAGGTGCGTACATGGCTGTACGTGCGCTGAAACCCCTCCCACAGTTTGATGTAGCGCTCGAATCCCTCCTCTGTTCTGGCAGGATTTTGCAGAAGAATCACGAACAATGGAATATCAGGGTGTTCGGCCACCAGGCTTTCGATCACGGCGCTGCTTTGTCCGGCTTCAGGATACGGACGTCCGTCGGTGAGCAGCACAACCGCCGGTTGATTGGCAGGGCGGCGAGCAGGAGATTCGAGCAGCTCACGATAAGCCATCCGTAGGGCAGGAACGAGTTGTGTCGCCAGTTGGGGCGCCGGTGAGTTGATCGCACGGGCCAGCAAATCGCGCACATCGGGCAGGGGACGCAGGGGGCTGACCAGCGTTGGTGGAGCTTCACCCATGCTGATGATCCCCATCTGGTAATCTGCCGCATTAGGCTCGGCAAATCCCAGGCGTGCGATGAACAGATCGGCGCCTTTGATGCGCAAGAACTCCGGGTCGTTGCCCCACACCTCGCAACCGGGGATAATTCTTTCACGCGGGAACATACTGCATGAGTTGTCAATCACCACCATCATGTCGGTCGGCTGACGCTCGCTCGCCGATTGCGCCCGCGCGGACAGCGCGAATGGCGGCGTCAGAACACCGTTGAAGATGATCAGGAGAATGACGATCAAACGCACGGCTTTTGTATTGACGTTCATGAGAGTCCTCTACCTTGTTTCCGTCCCCGGCTCATTTGTTTGTTCCGGCTTCAACTTCAACCGCCGGCATAGCCACGATTTGATTGCCGGTGGGGTTGTTCAGGAATCGTAGTTCGATCCAGTATGATTTTTCAGGCGCCGCTTGACCGGCGACCGGGGAACGATAGACGCTGCGCACCCGTGCTTCCACCCGCCCCATGGCGGGATTGGGATGAAGTTCGACCTCGAAGGTTGTGTTATCGGATGCCTCGGCTGTCCACACGGCCAACAGCGGAGTTTTAGGGGTGACCCGTTGCTCGATAATTTCCTGCAGCTTATCTACGGCCACCGCGGGCTTTGGCGGCTGTGCGCCTGGTTCGTTCCAAAGAAATTGGCTTCCCGGAGTTCCCAGAGCGCTCAAGTTCAAGCCTCCCTTATCATCGCGTATCTCTCTGGCCGAATTGAACACTCGCACACGCACCGACGAACGAGTAAATCCACGCTGACCTGTTGGGACGCGTCCGGCTATGACTGATGCAGCACGCAATCTAGCCAAGAGCGCACTCTCCTCCACCGCAGGGCCTTCCTCAATCTTCTTGCCATTTGGTGGCAGAGGTGGGGGTGGTGGCAGAGGTGGGGTGGCGGCGGCGGGGGGGGTGGCGGCGGCGGGGGTGGCGGCGGCGGGGGTGGCGGCGGCCTTCGCTCCAAAAGCCGCCACAACAGGAAGCCAATCAGCGGGATGAGTAATAACAGCAGCCAACGCCAATCGAAGCGAACGGATGGCGTTACGATCGGCGCGCCAGGGCCAGGCGTAAGTATGATCGTCGTGGCGCCACCGGCGACCGGTGTTGACGTGGATGTCGGCGTAAGTGTCGCCGCCGGCGCGTCTCCAACCACGACCACCTCATCCACTACAGGCGTCGTGACAGGCTGACCGTTCTGGTCGAGATAGGTGTGCAAGAACCCATTGCAGTCCAGGCACGCGGCGCCTGTCCGCGCCTGGAGGGGTGATGAGACGCCTGTGCGCACCCGAAAACGATAGCTCAGCTCAACCGGTTGGCTGCTGCTCACTTCACTGACGTCCCATACCACGCGGCCGCTATCCAGGCGACCTCCGTTTTCGATGCCAATGATGTCTACCAGGCCGGCGGGCGAGATTTCGTCGTAAACGCGGAAACCGCGCGCCAGCACGTCGGTGCTGCTGCCGGCTGCCCGCACGAACAAGCGACGCAAGTCCTCGGCTGACGGATCTCGCACCACCCGCTCAGCGGCCGTGAGCTTTGCCGCATCCGCCTCCTGAAGGCGTTCGTCATTCGGCGCGCTCGGTACGTTGAGCCAGTTGATGAGGATAAAGACCATTGTGTCAGCAGGAGCCTGACGAATCGCATCCTGCACGCCTGGCTGCAGGGCGAAGAAGTTGTCGTGAAACAGCAGGATCAGCACCTTTTGTGCTGCCGGCCGGGCCGTATCGCGCAGCAATTCGAGGGAGCGATTGATTCCAGTGGCAAACTCGCTGTCAGCGCCATTGTCAATCGCCACAATCGTGTTGCTGACAACCTCAGTGGTATCGGTCAACGGCAGCCGCACGTTGATCTCAGGCGCCGTCACGCCGGTGTCAACGGTGACAATCGCCAGACGGGAGCGCTGCGGCGCTCTGTCATCGAACTGGGTATACACCGGTTGGTCCATCTGCGCCCACAGCGAGCGCAAGATCTGCTTGGCCCGGAACAGATTCGACCCCGCGATCGGTTTCCCGGCGCTGGGTGAGGTGTCAAGTAACACAACCGCATCAATCGGCTGACGCGGTGCGCCATAACACTGGGGAAGACTATCACCAGATAATCGAATGAGTACTTGAACCTCTTGACCCGCCTGCAAGGCGCCACTCGGCGTCATCTGCTTGACCACATTGACAGACTGTGGCGCTGCCGCTGCTACGGGGCCAAGAGACGGCGGCACAGGCGTTTGCGCGCCTACCGAATGTGGCAGAAGCAGTGATAGCGCCAACAGTCCTAAGATCACGAACGTAGTTTCGATGCAACGCGAAGATTTCATCATTGTCTCAACCCTGTGAAGGCAATCATGCATTGAGCACCCACCCAATCTCCAACAAAAAAGACCGCCACGCGCGCCTACTTCCAGGCAAACGTAACGGCCTTCGGGTATCTTTCACCTCTGACAAGGCCACGAGAAGTCTCTATTCGGTTGGGTAGCTTGGCGGGGGG
Source organism: Candidatus Amarolinea dominans (assembly GCA_016719785.1). Taxonomy (NCBI): domain Bacteria; kingdom Bacillati; phylum Chloroflexota; class Caldilineae; order Caldilineales; family Candidatus Amarolineaceae; genus Candidatus Amarolinea; species Candidatus Amarolinea dominans. The sequence goes on along the minus strand of JADJYJ010000029.1, from coordinate 12,589 downwards.
GATGGGCCAGGCTCAGGTGTCCGTCAGCCCTGCACGTCCATGCTCTGCAGTTTCTCGATGTAGCGCACACGGTTCTTCTGCAGGATGATCCTGACTTCGCCGTATTCGCCGACTTCGGCCAGGGCAAGATCAACCATCGTGATCTGGCTCGGGGTCAGAGTACGCAAAGGACGCTCCAGGGTGATCTGGTGCTGATTATTCGATTTGCTAGTTGATGCTTCCGAGTTCATGCTGCTCTTTCCTGTTACGCTTGGGTCGCCATTCGACGAGGACAAGCGCGGCGATGATATGCCGACGAGATGCTCAGGAACCGGTTGCGGTGCAGCTGCGCGTCTGTGCGCGCTGGTGAAATTTGCTGGCTGGACATTCACCACGAACGATGTGTCAATGTCTTACCACAATGATAATAGCAATTACAGACTAATGCAAATTCACAACACCGTCTTTGTTCTCTTGCGAACCTCAGTGGCCTTCCCCCCGTCGTTGACGGGTTTGTTACCCCAATTTTGATCCCAAGGCTGATCCCATCAGCCATCAGGCTTCCTCTGCAGGCTCCTCCCCCTCCTCCGCCCTGTCCACCAGCGTCTCTCCGCTCAGGCGCTCCCAGTCCTCGATGTTGACCACCACGGCCATGGGGCGGCCGTGGGTGGCGATGACAAAGCGCCGGTGGAGAAATTTCACCCCCTCGAGGATGTCCCTGGTGTTGAGTCGCAACTCACTGACGCTCAGGCGCCGTATGTCCATTGATGATCCTCCTCATGCAGGCACTGCGATCATGCACGCGGCCGGTTGTTGCACTTACTATAGCATAAAGACTCTTTCAGTGGTCTTCCATCTTTCTGTCAAAGTCTGTCAACTTTTACAACTCGTGCGATTTGTACAACTCTTATGATTCGTGCAAACACGCGCGCCAGGCAAAAAAACAGCCGGCCAGGTGGTGAACACCTGGCCGGCCCGATCGGAACACTACAACGGCGTCTGCTGGCTGAGGTAGTAGAGCACCCCACCCAGGATGAGGATCAAGATCAGGGTCGTGATGTCGTAGTTCCGGGACGTCTCGGGGGCGTCGGCGGTTGTGCGGTTGCGACCAGCGCCTACGGCCGAATTCACCAGGACCACGAATCCTAACACGGCTGCGAATATCAAAAAGGTTTCCATCGTGCGCCTCCCGTTCATACGCCTCCCGTTACGATTTCATGCCCATCTTCGACAATCAGCTCAGGAACGGCCGGATCAGGCCAAACAGCGTGAGTAACAGGATGACCAGCAAGATCAGGGCGGCCAGGGTTGCCCCCTGGATCGCGTTGGGTCAGGGAGCGCCACAAGCGGCGAAATGAAAACGACTGGGGGCGAGTCTGGCGGCGGAGGGGCCAGGACAAAGATCACCACAACAACCAACAGTGCCAGTGCAATAACAACAGCCATCGTTACGCCTCCTTCTGTCAATCAGAACAAGAACCTGCGCTGTGCGATGCTGCGGGGAATCTACGTGGTCGTACGTGGAGATTGTAGAGATTTGGCTCCCGCCAAACCTGTCATCAATCCTACAGGTGCATGACAGGCAGCGTTCCAATGGGCTGAGGATGTTCTTGAAGGCGGCCATCATAGCATCAGTTGTCCTTTATGGCAACCGCGCCTGCCACGGCTCTCCCTACCCACCCTCATGATTGAACGGCTGGCCGCTCGGCGCCAGGCGGTAACCGAAGCCACGCACGGTCTGGACGTAACGCGGGGCCTTGAGGTCCGGCTCGATCTTTTGCCTGAGCCGCCCCACCAGGCGATCCATGGCTTCATTGCTGACGCCTTCCCGATTCTGCACATCGCTGTAGACGCTGGCGGCAATGTCGTCACGCGTGGTCAGGTGATTGCGGTTCTCCCACAAACAGTGCATGAGGCTCGCCTCGTTGGGCGTCAACTCGACGTTGAGACGCACGCCGTCGCGGTAAACCAGCACTTCGTCCGGGTCGTAGATCAGGCCGCTGGCAGATACCGCGGGCAATGAAGCGGACAATGAAGCGGACAATGTGGCAGGCGATGAAGCGGACGCTGGCTTGCGCCGCCCCAACGTGCGCCGCAGCACCTCTTCAAGCTCGTGCAGCTCTTTGCTCTTCAATAAAATGTAGTCGGCGCCAAAACGCAGCCCACGCAGCCGGCTGCTCAAATCCTCGCTGGTCACCGACCACACCACGATCGGGATGTCACGCGTCAGGTCGTTTTCACGCAGCGCGCGAATCACCGCAAAGCCGTCCATCCCTGGCATCAGGATGTCCAGGATGATCGCGTCGGGCCGCTGCGCCAGCGCTAGTTCGACTCCCTCCGCGCCGCTGGCCGCCTCGCTGACCTGGTACCCCAACGGCGTGAACCAATCGGCCAGGCTCTCGCCAAACCCCGGCTCGTCATCAATCACCAATAGCTTTGCACCCTGCATACCATCCTCCGCATATCCCAAAGTCAAAACCCCAGAACTCAAACCAGAAAGCCCAACCCGCCTCACACATTCAGCTCCGAGCATTCAGCCCCTACTCTGCCCCTACCTTTTGCACTCTGCACTTTGCACTTTGCACTTTCCGCTCTGCCCCTACTCTGCCCTTTGCACTTTCCGCTCTGCACTCTGCACTTTGCACTTTGCACTTTGCACTTTGCACTTTGCACTTTCCGCTCTGCGCTCTCTGCCTTCCTCCTCAGTTTCCCGGCAAGAAAACCATAAACGTCGCGCCACCCCCCGGCGTGTCGTGTATTTCGATCTCGCCGCCATGCCGCTGCACAATCTCCTGGCAAATGGCCAGCCCCAAGCCAAGCCCTGTGGTTTGATCCTGGCTCGTGTTCGTGATCTGAAAATACTTCTCGAACACGCGCGTGCGCATCTCCTCTGGGATGCCGATGCCGCTGTCGCTGATCGTGATACGTATGCGGTCCTTCCAGGTGTCACAGCCCAGGGTGATGGCGCCGCCCGCCGGGGTGAATTTGATGGCGTTCTCGATCAGGTTGTCCAGCACCTGCTCCAGGGTGTACTGATCCCCCACACGGCCAGGCTGGCATGGGCAAAACGCTTGATGCCGAGATGCAGCTTCTTGCGCTGGGCGGGGTCTGCGGCCCGCCGCTGCGCCTGGCGCAAGAGAGTTCTCACGTTGAGCTGTTTCGGATCGAACGAGATGCCCGGATGGTCGCCGCCCGCCTCCAGCCGGCTGAGGAGCAGAAGTTTGTCAATCTGACGCTGTTGGCGCTCGAGGTAACCCGTCAGTTTTTCCAGGCGATCATGCTGCTTTTTGGTCAGAGCGCCCAGCTTGCCCGCCAGCAGGTTGCCGGTAATGTTCTTGGCCTGGGCGAGCGGCGAACGCAAGCCATGCGTTGCCTTGTGCAGCTCCGCGGTGCGCACTTCATTCGCACGCAGCAACTGCTGTTGGCGCTGCGCGCTGGCAAAGGCAATCGCAGCCTGCGTGGCAAAGGTGTGCAGACCGCGCACCTCATCGCCGTTGAACTCATGTTCGTAGGTGGTGTAGACCGCCAACGTGCCAAAGACCCGGTCGCCGGTCAGCAGCGGCACGCAGAGCATGGAGACCAATCCCTGCTGGCTGGCCCAGTCCTTGTGCTTGAAATCCGGGTCCTGGGCGATGTCCAGCACATAGCGATGACGCTTCTCGCGCGCAACCCAGCCCATCACGCCCTCGTGCAGACCGATCTCCAACGCCGCGCCGCTGGCCGGCTCACCCGTGCGCCGGGATCAGGATGAGGCGGTCGCCCTCCAACAGGTGCAGGGTGCAATCGCTGTAGCTCAATGCCGGGCCGGTCATGATCTGCGCGATGCGGTCGCCAATCTGCTGGCGGTCCGGGGTGCGGCTGAGCAGTTCGTTGACCTCGAAGATGCTAGTCAGGCGCTGGGTCTGGCGCAGGTTGGAAATGGCGGTCGCCACCTGGCTGGCAATGGTGGAGAGCAGGTCGCGATCATCATCGCTGAAGCCGGCCTGGTCCAGCGCGCCCTCTGGCGTCAGTTTGTTGAGCACACGCAGCACGCCAAAGGTGTGGTAGGCGTCATCCAGCGGCACAGCGATCAAGTGCTGCGCCTGGCCGCTGCGCAAGATGTCGCGATAGCGCCGGCGATGCGCCTCGATCACCAGCGGGCAGTCGTTCACCTGATTGCAGGCCACGGCCTGGCCAAAACGTGTCCCACGCTCCTGGTTGGCCTCGGCAGTCAGGTCATGTGGATCGCGGCTGGCCGCCGGCGGCTGACCGCCCTGGGCATGGCAAGGGCAATTGTCCGGATGCACAGGCGGCTGGGCGCAGCTCGCCAGGCCGGTCAGCCCTTCACCCACGCGGTAGATTTCGTCTGGAAACAGGCCGTCATCCTGGCCATCGCTGTCCTGGCGGCGCAGGACGCCGTCCTTGAGCAGGAAGATCGAAGCTGTTTCAGCCCGCAACCGCGCCCGTGAGGTGACCACGGCGTGGTGCAGGACGGTCTGCAGGTCAAGCTCGCGATTGAGCGACCGGCTCAGCTCGTGCAAGAGGGCCAGGCGCTCCTTGCGCTCTTCCGCCTGCTGCCGCACCTGTTCGTACAACTCAGCGGTCTTCGCGCCAGCGCGGCCTCGTGCGCGACGGTCTGCAAAAAGGTCTGGTCGGTCGGACGAAAGCGCTCGGCCAGCGACGACTGCACGCTGATCAGGCCGATGACGGCGTGCTCATACTGGATGGGCACGATCAGCGCGGCGCGCATGACGCGGCTGCCCGCGGGCGCAGCGGCCGGCGGCGGCAGGTTGTTATGCAGGCCGGCGACCCCGCTGCTCCACACGCCGCGTTCCAGGTCTGCCAGCGCCTGGGTGACGGTCTCCCGCGCATGGGTACTGCCCGCCTGCACCGGCTGCTCATGCACCAGGCGCAGGCGCGTCTGCACCTGACCCACAGTCAGATGCAAGGTTTTCAGCGCGGCCTCAAGCGTGGTCTGGCAGACGGTTTCCAGCGAAACCGGGTGGGTGGTGGTCTGGCCGATCTCACGCACCGCATCCATCTCAAGCTGGCGGCGGTAGTAGAGATCGGACTGATAGAGCGTCAGGGCCAGGCGATCGGCGAACTGCTGCACGACCTGCGCGTCGGCTGTGGGCAGACGCAGCGGTCCGCAGCGCAGCGTTGACAGCTTGAGCAACCCCACACCGTGTCGTTGTGGACCAGGGGCACGGCGAGGATGCCACCCTCCGGCGAGCAGGGTGCAACCGGCGCCACCGGGGTTTGCGCCTCCGCCGGATGATCCTTGCCTTCCGGCCGCCAGGGCAGTTCTCCGTAGGCCAGGGCCTGCGCCAGCCAGGATGCCGTTTCGCCCTGCCAGGGATCGCCGGCGCTGGCGCGCTGATATTCGATGGGTCTGACCGGCGCGCTGTGTATCCCGGCCAGGCGTTGTGCGAGGCCCGGTTCCAGGTTGATGGCACGCGGGAGAGGGCAGGCGCCACGCTTCCACCGCGGGCTGCACCAATTCCCGGCGCACGATCAGGCGGTTATTCTCACGGTCGAGGACGATCACGGCGGCGCTGTGATCGTATTTAATGAAGCGCTGCAGTTCATCCAGCAAGAAGCTATAGAGGTCAATCGGGTTCTCTTTGCGGTTGGCCTGTTCCATGATGCGCATCAGCAAACGCAGGCGGTGCGCATTCTGTTCATGCGCCAGCAGAACGCCAACCCGCCGCAGCCAGCGCTGTTCGCGGCCGGAGAACATGACGCCAGGCCGCAGCAGCGCCAGCACGCCGTTGGGCGCCTGGCCGCTAACGGCCGCCGGCAGGCCCAGGACCCCGCCGGGCAGTTGGGTGTACCACCGGTCATGACCCGCAGCCTGCTCCGGCCGGCCACGCAACGGCCCAGTCGGTAGGTCAAATCGAAACGGTTGCTGAAAGGGTCGGCCAGCGCCAGGCAGATAGCCTCGGCGCCAAAGAAGGTTTGCACGCGGCGCAGGCCAGCCAGGCGGGCCTTGTGCGCATTGTCGGGCGCGGCCCACAGCTCGCCCAGTTCGAGCAGGAGCTGATGGGCGTCACGCGTGGAATGGGCCTGCGGATCGGGCGGCTCCGCAGCGAGATCGTCAGATTGAGTCGGCGGCAGGGGTGTCATGGTGTGCCTCGATGACAACCCCTGCGCGCCAAGCTGGCGCGCAGGGGTCTTGCAACAACGGGCGATCAGCTGACCGGGGGTGGATTACGAACTTCAGGCGTTGACGCCGGCGCCGGGGCGCGTAGGTTGGCCAGGCCCAGGGCGGTGGCGCGGGTGTTTTCTTCCGTGGCGATGAGCAACGTCAGCAAGCCGCCAGCCGCAGAGGATGACGAAGTAAAACAGGCCGCAGACGACGGGCAGCAATGCAGCAATCCACAGGGCAGCGGTCGGAATGGTCAGCTTGAAGCCGAGCACATTCTGATAGTTGCCGCCGAGAATGAGCGCCAGGCCGGCGGCCAAGCCCAGGAGCAGGCAGATGGCGGCAAACAGGCGCAGCATGAAGCTGGTGAAGCGCAAGAACCCGAAACGCTTTTGCATGACGAGCCTCCTGTTACTTGCTCGTTACGGGCTGATCTTTTCGGCGCCCTCTCGCCAGCGGGAACTCCATGTAGATGGTCAGGTCAAGGTTGGCGATGAACGGGGCAACTTCGCCACCAGGTCGAGCGCGGCCGGGTCTACGCTGCCTGTGCCTTTGGCCAGTTCCAGCGCGTTGAACTCGGCCTCGCCCCAGCCAATCAGCGGCAGGGGGGTCGTTGTTGACCGAGACCTGCAGACCGGCGCTGCTGGACTGAATCGTGATGAATTGAACGTTGGAGCGCATCAGGGACTGGATGGTGTCCGGCGTCAGGTAGATGGGCAGGTTGGTCAGCCCCATCTGCGCCAGGGCAGCGGCATCCGGGCGGAACATCTGGCCGCCGCGGCCAATGACCTGCGGCGCGCCGGCGGCATCGTAGACGATGGGCAACTGTACGACGGCCGCGGCCGGGAGCTGCGCGCCGTCGGCCGCGGGCGCGGGTGGTTCCTGGTCTTCGGGGCGCACTTCGATCTTGGTGGCGCCGGCCTTGACGGGAATCATGAAGACCAGGTCAAGCCCGACGCTGCGCACCATGGGCAGAAGGGAAGGGATCCACTCAGCCAGGTGCATACCGTTGACCTGCGGATCGAACGTCTGCAGCATCTTGGCCGCATTTTGCAGTGTGTTCTGGTCCCATTTAATGTAAGGCAATGCCTTCCCGTTGACGAAGAGATAGAGGCCATCACCGCGGTGCAGCAGCTCGATGTGCTGGATGTTGTTGGCCTGGAACTGGGTGACCTGCTCTGGGGTGAGCTGCAGCGGCGCCATGGGACTGCCGGTTAGCTTGGCAAGGTCGGCGAGCGACATGCCCATGACGGTGGGCGTGCCCTGTTCATCAATGTTGACGGTGATGCGGGCAGTTCGATGAGGAACTCCTGGGGGCTGGTCTTTTCGCCTTGCGAGGTTGAAGGAACGGGCGCGTGCCACAGGCCGTGAGCACAAGCACTGTGACGAGCAACAGAGACAATCCATCCGAATCGCTTTGACACCATAGTCAATTCTCCTGGTCAGGTATGTTGGCGCCCGAGCTGCGCCGGCTTGCGGTTGTGCGGGGGAAGTGAGTTTGTTGTGGACAAGCACGCCGGGGAACGAGGCCGCCGAATGAATTCGGGGCGAAAGGGCGTTCCGCCGCCAGGTCGGCCTGCGCCGACCGCAGCTTGGCGGGCATGAATGGGGCGAGTGGGACTCGAACCCACACGGACGGTTAGTCCTTCGGTTTTTAAGACCGATGCGTCTGCCTGTTCCGCCATCACCCCAAGAACTGGCGCTGATCTGTTGTCAGGTTTATTCTACACGCACTGACAAAAAATGTAAAATGGCGACTCACAAGAACGGTCTTTGGTCGGACGACGTTGGACGGAGAAGCGAACTCTGTGGCGGAGGGCATCGTCACGCCGGAGACGCCACGGCTAACGGAAGGCTTCTGCGTCTGGCGTTAAGACACCTTCACGTCAACACCCTGATCTGGTTCGCCTGCGGTCCCTGGCGTGTGCTCGATGCCGTATTCGAGCAGTAAGTTCGGTTCGATCGCGCCGGCGTCCGCGGGCAGGGCGTCGCGATGAAAGAAGAGGTCCTCGCCCGTGGAGCGGCTGATGAAGCCATAGCCGCGGCGCAAGTTGTACCATTTGACCAGGCCGCGCTCGCGGCCTGACCGCGGGCAGCAGTTGCGCGCAGGCCGGGCACAGCCGTCGCGTCGGTTCGATGCCGCCCGCGGCAGCTCGCCGGCCGTCCAAATGAAGGGGATGCCGCAGCGTTGACATTCGCTGGTGCGATCTCGGTATTCGTGCATGAAGGTCTCCTGGGGGTTGAACCGCCAAACTCCGTTTGACAGATACCAGGTTCTGGGCTAAAATTGACGCGTGGTTGGCGACGTAGCCAAGTGGCAAGGCAGGGGTCTGCAAAACCCCGATCGCCGGTTCAAATCCGGCCGTCGCCTCTCAACCGGCTTCCGGGATTCTCAGTCCCGGAAGTTTCTTTTTCGCAACGATGAATCAAGCGAAGGGGGGGCATGCCTTTCGCCGCCTGCGTGGGCGGCATGGGTTTCGACCGCCCCAAGTTTTTCTGGTTGAGCTGGGTCCTCAGGGGTATTTTAGTCCATTTCGGTGGTATGGTAAAATCGGTCGCCCCCGAATTCTTTGGGGTAGAAGGAAGATCAAGGATGGCAGATGCAACGCATGCGGTTTACCTACACTAGCAGGGTGAGCCGCTGAAGTGGATTGGGCACCTCGACCTGGCGCGTGTGGGAGCGGGTGCTGCGACGCCGCGTGCCGGTGGCGTACACGAAGGGCTTCAATCCGCAACTGCGCATTCAGTTTGCCTCGGCGCTGCCGGTGGGCTGCCGTGGTCGCGCAGCTGGCCGATTTGTGGCTGAATGAGCCGATAGCGCCGGCCCAGTTGCGGCGAAGTTACAGCCCGAGCTGCCGCCGGGCATCGAGATTCGCGATATCCGCGAAGTTGATCTGCACGCCACGTTACAGGCGTTGATGTGGCCGCAATTATGTGGTTCAGATTTTGCCCGAAGGCGCAGTGGATGTGGCGCAGGCGATTAGCTTCACAGCCGCAGCGCAGGTACTCAAACAACGCCCGCGACGGCAAGACCGACTTGCGGCCGCTGATCGAAGACCTGCGCGGGAGGGTACGGATGACGAGGGCTGGGTCCACCTGGCGCTGCGCGTCAGCAGCCGACCAGGCGCCACCATGCCCGATGAACTGCTGGAGGGTCCTGGACTGACCGATTGCGCCCGCCGCATCGAGCGTACGCAGCTCATCCCTGGCCGCGGAACCTGACAAATCCGCCGGCGAACCGCGTGACGCAGACGCCGCCTGGCCTTCGGCGCGGACAGCGAGCGGGAACCCGTCGCCAAAGTCCTGCCGCGTCCGACCCGCACAGGCTGGGGCGGCTTCGACTAATAGAAATTGTCAAAAACCGCAAATTGGGTATTGACAAGTCGCTGACCGTGTGCTATACTCCGATCAGTTAAACGCTTAAATGACCGTGTGCCGCCGAATGGATTGCGGCACTATTTTTTACAAGAGGTTAAACGTTTAACATGGCGGGCACGACGACTATTCGCGATGAGGCCTGAGGCGTTCCATCGCCACGGTTTCTTATGTGCTGAACGACTCCCGGCGCGTCACCGAAGAGACGCGCCAGCGTGCTCGGCGCCGTGACCCGACTGGGCTACCGCGCCAACATCACCGCTCGCAATCTGCAGGCCAACGAGACCCGCCTCTTTGCTATACCTGGCAACCCAGCCCGCCCGACCAGTTCAATCCTATCCTCGACAGCTTTCTGCAGGCCGCAGTCGTGCCGCCGCCCGCCGCGGCTATCGCTTCCTGGTTTTTCCCACGGCGACTATCGCCGATGAACTGGCCACCTATCAGGCGTTGATCTTGGAAGGCCAGGTGTGGACGGCTTCGTCCTGTCCAACACGCATCTGGAGGATGAGCGGGTGCGCTGCCTGTTGGATGCAGGCTTTCCATTCGTGGCCTTTGGCCGCTCGAACCCGGGTTGGGATTTTTTCCTGGGTGGACGTAGATGGCACGGCCCGGCGTGCGCATGGCTGTCGAACACCTGCTTGCACAGGGCACCGGCGTATCAGTTGCCTGTCTGGCCGGCGCCTTCGTTAGCGGGCCAACATCGGCTGAATGGTTTCTCGCCGCCATGCAAAAGGCGGGGCTGGCACAGATCCGGCCTGGATCGAGCGCGAAAACACGTACGCGGACGCTTACGCCAGCACCGACGTCTGCTGGCGCCCGCCAGATCGTCGCCCAACGGCCATTGTGACGATGTCTGACCTGATGGCGATCGGTGTCATCAACGCGCCTGGGATGCCGGCGCTGAGCCGGGGCGTGGCTGGCGGTCATCGGGTTCGACGATGCGCCCGTTGGCGCTTCCTGCGGCCGTCGCTGACCAGCCTGCGCCAGCCAATCGCCGAGGTGGGGAGCGCCTGGTAGGCATGCTGGTTGACCTGTGCGCGCTTAGCGCAGCACGGAACACGAGGTACTCTTGCAGCCGGAACTCATTGTGCGGGCATCGAGCGACGCTATGTGGGAGAGCTAAGCAACTGTGAAACTTGAAGCGATCATCTTTGATCTCGACGGCGTGATAACCGACACCGCCGAATACCACTACCGGGCGTGGCAGCGACTAGCCGATGAAGAGGGATTGCCCTTCAATCGGCGGATCAACGAACTCATCTGCGGGTCTCGCGCCGCGTCTGGCTGGAGATCATCCTGGCGGGCCGGCCGGCGACTGAGGCCGAGATCGCCGAACGACCGAGCGCAAGAACCGCTATTATGTCGCCATGCTTGCCGGGGTCACGCCGGCCGACCTGCTGCCTGGCGCGGTGGATCCGCTGCGGAGTTACGCGCGGCCGGCGTCAAGGTGGGCATCGGTTCCGTCAGCAAGAACGCTACACCGTCCTGGATCGCCTCGGCATCTGCGATCTGGTGGACGCCATCGCCGACGGCTTCCAGCGCCGAACGCAGCAAGCCTGCGCCTGACCTCTTCTTGAAGGCCGCCGAGATGCTGGGCGTGCGTCCAGCCTTCTGCGCGGTGGGAAGATGCCGGAGTGGGGATTGATGCGGCGCTGGCCACGGGCATGTGGGCGATCGGCCTGGGGCCGGCGTCGCGGGTCAGGTCCTGCGCACGCTCGCTTCGAGAGCCTGGCGGGGGTGACGCTCGCCGCCATTCGCACGGCCCTGCAGGACGCCGCGTGGACGATTGCGGAGCCGATCTTCGTACCGGACTCGCAGAGCCACATGGAAACCGTGTTCACCATCGGCAATGGCGCCATGTGCAGCCGCGGGGTCTTCGAAGAGGGGTATCCGGGCGCTATGCCGGCCTGTTTTGCGTCTACCGCGGTGGGACGACATGCCCGTCAACTACACCGAATTGGCGAACATCCTGCATGGGGGGCGTGGACATCTGGGCCGATGGCGAGCGTTTCCGGCCTGATCGCGGCCAGGTTCTGGGTTATCATCGCCAGCTCGACCTGCGCACCGGCGCCTCTCACGGCAGGTGCGCTGGCAGCCGCGGGAGGGGGGGCCAGTGCTGGAACTGACTTCGAACGCTTCATCAACCTGGCTGATCCCCACGGCGGGCGCTGCAGGTGACGATCACGCTGGCCGAGGATAAACGGTGCTGCGCGCACCGGGGTGAACGTTACGGAGAACACCGGGCTGCTGCATTGGAATCTGGTAGATCAGGTCGCGGGCCCGGACACGGCAGCCGTGCAGGTGCGCACCCGCCACCAAACCGATCTGGCGGTCGCCGTGGCGGTCAAGCTGTCAAGCGCCAGGCCGTGGCAGTCCAGCCGCTGCGACGCGAGGGTCGGCCCGCGACCGAGTATCACATGACTCTGACCGCGGGCGCAAGCGCAACGCTGCACGTTCGTGGCGGTGGTCAGCAGTCACGATGCCCCCGACCCGCTGGCGATCGCCCAGGCGACAGCGTAGGCCGGCCAGGTTGCCGGGTATCGTGCCTGGCGGGCGGCTAATGATGCAGCCTGGGCCGAAATTTGGGCGGCCCCGGATGCAGATCGAAGGGGACAACGAGGCCGGATCGCGCTGCGCTTCAACCTGTTCCAGTTGCTCATCGCAGCGCCGCAGCACACCGACTGCGCCAGTATCGGCGCCAAGACGCTGAGCGGTTTCGGCTACCGGCACCACTCTTCTGGGACACCGAAATTTTCATGCTGCCCTCTTCACCTTCACGCAGCCGGCCCTGGCGTTGCACGTGCTGATGTACCGCTGGCAGCCAACGCTGCCCGCACGCTGGGAGCGACGGCGAACGGTTTTGCGGGCGCGCAGTTTCTGGGAAAGCGCTGACGACGGCCGCGGCGACTCCCACCTGGTGCCCCACGCCGCCGATCGCGGCTTCATCCGCATCTGGACGGGCGACATCGAGATTCACATCACGGCCGACAGTGCCCGCGAATCGCGCAATACTGCGCGATCGGCGACGACGCCTTCGCGTGATTACGGCGCCGAGATGGTGCTGGACGGCGGCGACGTTCTTGGGCCAGCGCGGCGCAACTCGAAGCGGAT